>CAINSX010000150.1 GCA_903853185.1 uncultured Opitutia bacterium | reverse complement strand
TCTTCTTGTCGTCATCCTTGGTCAGCTTGGGCTGGAGGTCGATGAGCTGCTGGAGCTGGGCCTTGGCATCGGTGATGCGCTTGAGGGAGAGGCCGAAGGTCTCGACTTCGCCTTGTCCGGAGATGGTGTCGCGAATGTGGACTTTCTTTTCGCCGGTGGAGATGATCGTATCGGCCTTGAAGTCCTTGGCGGCGGAGAGCTTGGCGAACTCTTCGTTCGAGATCGGCGTGGCAATGACGGCCTTGGTGGCGGTAAACTGGTAGGGGCGTTCGATGCTAAAGCCGTTGTAGAGCTTGGTCATCGAGTCGTTGTCGCCCTTGAGCTTAGCCTGCTTGGCGGCGATTTCGTGGCCGCGGGCTTCTTTCTCGGGGGTGGTGAGGGCGTTATCGAGGAAGACCTGGAGGCGCTTCAGCTCTTCGACCTGCTGGCTGAGGACCTGGATGTTCTTCTGGAAGTTGAGGCAATCACCGATGCTCTTTCCGACCCAGACTTCGGCGAAGTAGGCCTTCTGCTCGGCCTTGGCGCCGCCAGCGAGTTTGACCTCCGGTGCCTGAGCAGGAGCCGGGGCCTTGGATTCAGCCGTCTTGGCTTCCTGAGCATTCAGGGAGACGCAGAGAGCAGCCAGGAGGAACGAGAACTTATTCATGGGAGTGGGGAGGGAAGGAGAATTGAACATAGGCAAAGCCGTCCTTTGGACTATAAGAAAATGGAATTTTCCTCACTTTTTCGGCTTCATGAGAGATTGTTCGATAATCTTGGTCAAATCCACCTTTTCAGCGTCTTTCTGGAGCTGTTCGTCGGCCAAAACCGCCCGAACCTTGGGATGATCAATAAAACCTGTTAAGTCGTTGTTATTCAACAACTCACGAACCTTTTTATCTTCCCAGGCCTGGTAAAGGGTCGGATGGGCGGCCAAGGCGCGGATCTCAGGCTGGGCCATGAGCCTGCGTCGGGCCTCAGGGTCGGCCATCAGCCGCCGGGTCTGGCGGATGAGGGTCCGCTGTTTGTCAGGAATCGGGGACCAGTCCTTTAGGTCGGCGGTGAAGGGGGTGCCGGCGAGGTCGTTCCGGATCTCGACCGTCCAGTGGTGTCGGCTGTCCCCGGGTTTCTCAAAGAGGTCGTAGACCGAGGCCACGGTCGCCAGGACGGCGACGCAGATAAGGAAATAGAGCAGGCCCGTCCAGCAACCCACCAGCGAACCCATGACCGGGCTCTCGGCTTCCGTCTGGCCTTCAGGCTGGCGACCTAGCCGCCAGAAGAGCGCGTAGCAGGCCAGACCGGTGAGGCAGGTCAGGACGACCACGCCGGTGAAGCCGCGTAGCACCCAAGGGTAGGAAGTGCCTTGGAGGCAGGCATGCCCGAGATCCGAGCCGAAGAGCCAGCCGATGAGTTGGCCGGTCGCGAGCGCGACGGGCCCGGCGAGCTGGCGCATGGGGCCACGACGATAGCCGCGCCAGGCTCCGCGAATCATCAGCAGCGCGAGGAAGGTGAGCGCGACCCAGACGGTCACGGAGAAGCTGGGGACGTCGGCGGCCATCAGGATTCGCCGAGCACCTTCCGGATGGAGGGCTCACGCGCTTCGATGCTCTCGGCCAGTTTGAACTGCACCAGTGCGCGGCGCAGGTTGTGGCCAGGATAACGGACCTTGAAGTAGACGTCGCCGGCGAGATGGTCCGCGAGGAAACGGATACCGAGTTCGAGCGGAATCAGGTGGATGCAGTCGAAGAGATGGCGGTGGTCCGCCAGGCTGAGGAAGTCCTTCGCATGGGCCTGATAACCCCTGTAAATCATGCTAAAAAGCTCGAGGTCGAAGATGACGGAGCCGAGCTCCGAGGCGTCTTCGCCCGCGGGATTACACACCGAGCGCATGGCGTCACCGATGTCATAATGGACCAGCCCAGGCTGTACGGTATCGAGGTCGACGATGCACGTGCCGCGGCCGGTGGACTCGTCGATCATGATGTTGCCGACCTTCGGGTCGCCGTGCGTGGTGCGCAGTCCGAGGTCGCCGCGCGCTCGGGCATCCTCGAGCACGGAACAGCGGGCGCGTCGGGCTTCGACGAAGCGGACGGCACGCTTGGCTTCCTGTGAGGCGTTGAGGAGATCCTGTCCCGCGGGCGTGGCGAGCGCCGCGTCCATCTTGGCGAGGTAGCCGGGCGTGACGTGGAAGCCGGGCAGCGCGTAGCCGAGCTTCTCGGCCGGCAGGTCGCTGACCATGCGATGGAAGTGGCCGAGCACGATGCCCGCCTCATGGGCGTGCTCCGGGTTGCGCACCTTTTCGTAGGCGTGCGCGCTGGCGATCTGCGAGATCGCGCGCCAGAGGTCGCCGTCTGTGTCCGTCACCCAGTCCTCGCCGGTCTTTGTCTGGATGATCTTCGGGAGCTGCCAGATGCGGTCCGCGCCATCGGCCTCGGCCTCGAGTTTCGCGTGGCAGTGGTCCGTGAGCACGCGCATGTTCTGCATGATCACTTCCGGGTTCGGGAAGACCGACTTACGGATGCGCTGCACGATGAAGCGCTGCTCCGAGAAGGTCGTCCGGAAGATCGCCAGATAGGTATCATTGACGTTGCCCGAGCCGTAGGGCTCGACGGTCACGAGCCGTCCCTGGACGTCGAACTGGCGGGCGATTATGGCGGCTCGCATGGGGCTTTCGGGCTAATTTGCGGTTAGTTTCGGGGCTGGCGAGGGCATTCCCACGTCGCCAAGGCTTGATTTCCGCCCCGGGCTGCTCATGTTCAACGTTCCTCTGCGACGCCACCTTAGCTCAGCTGGTAGAGCATCTCATTCGTAATGAGAATGTCGCCGGTTCAAATCCGGCAGGTGGCTCCATCGCAGGGGACATTTTTTCCGCAGCCCGTTTGCCCGCCAGGGCTTTTCCTCCAACCTTCCCGTCATGAGTCGCGCCGACCATCCGCCCCGCAGCCGGGATCTTTCCCGCCGCTACGACCGGAATTTCCGGGCCGATGACGCGTACCGCGCCACGTTGCCGGACATGCAGAACAAGGACGCTTCCCTGATCCAGGGCGCCAATGTCCCGATCCAGCACGTCGGCATCTCGGGGTTCCGCCTGCCGATGCTCGTCGCCACCCGCGACGGCAAGCCGATCACGCTCGAGTGCACGGTCACCGGCTCGGTGTCCCTCGCGGCCGACCGCAAGGGCATCAACATGTCCCGCATCATGCGGACCTTCTACGAATTCAAGGACCGCGTGCTTTCGCATGAGCTCCTCGAAGAGGTGCTGATCCGCTACAAGAAGGACCTCGATTGCAGCCGCGCCCGCATCATGGTCGAGCTGCGCTATCCGATCATGCAGAAGTCCCTGCGTTCGGGTCTCGAAGGCTGGCAGTATTACCGTGCCATCCTCGAAGGCACCATCGACGACCTCGATCGCCTCCGCCGCTACGTCCATTTCGACTTCGTCTACTCGTCCGCCTGCCCGTGCTCCGCCGAGCTCACCGAGCACGCCCGCGAAGAGCGTTCCGCCTACGGCATCCCGCACTCGCAGCGCTCCAAGGCCCGCGTGGTCGCCGAGGTCTCACCCGGACGTTCCCTCTTCGTCGAGGACATGAAGGACCTTTGCCTCAAGGGCCTCCAGACCGAGACCCAGGTCATGGTGAAGCGCGAGGATGAGCAGGCCTTCGCCGAGCTCAACGGCGCCTATTCTAAGTTTGTCGAAGACGCCGCCCGCGTCGTCTATGAGCAGTTCGACGCCGATGCGCGCGTGCGCGACTTCGTCATCGCTTGCTCACACCTCGAGTCCCTCCATTCCCATGATGCCGTCTCGGTTATCAACAAGGGCATGCCGAGCGGTCTTTCGGCGGATTTCAGCAATTTCAGAGACCTGATCTGCTAGTCTGCTGACGGCTTGCCCATCCGTGGTGGCCGTCATACGGTCACTTTCATGAGGGGGTAGCTCAGCTGGATTCAGAGCAGCAGCCTTCTAAGCCGCCGGTCGCGGGTTCGAGTCCCGCCCTCCTCACCACTTTCCCAGCCCGCCGCCCTTTTCGGGGAGGCGGGCTGATCGTATCCGGATGTCCTGGGCTTGCGAGAGGCCAGCCCTGCGACTACTCAAGGTCATGCAGATCCACGTCGCCCGGAATTCCGCTCAGCTCGGAATCTTCGCCCCCGAAGACATCATCGCCGGCCTCCAGTCGGGTCGCTTCCTCGCCTCCGACCTCGCCTGGCGTGACGGCATGCCGGCCTGGACGCCGCTGGGTGATTGGTCCGAATTCCGCGGCGTCGGCGTGCCGCCTTCGTCTCCGTCTTCCGCGTCCCCCTTCGGCACGAAAGATGAAGCCTTGCCCGCCATGCCCTCATGGGAGCGCGGCGCCTCCTTTGGTAATTTTGTCGCGACGATTAAGGAGGTTGCCCTCGATCCGGTGCGCACGTTTGCGAACCTGCGCGACGGCGGCTACGCTCGCCCTATTGCCTTCAGCTATTGGTCGCTGCTGCCAGCTTGGATCTTAGGCAGCTTGATGTATGCGGGAATCGTTTTCTTCATCCTGAGCGCGGGACAGTCGGTTTCCTTACCCAAGGATCCCGCCATGCAGTGGCTTTCAGGAACAACCCCTTTGGCGGCCGCTGCCATCATATCCGGGTTCCTAGGGGTCATCTTCGTCCTTACGCCTCTCTTGCAGTTCTTGGGTGCGGCCTTCACTCACCTCCTCCTTCTCCCCTGGAGGCCGTCGGGAAGCTACGCCCAGACCTATCGAGCTAATGCCTACGCCTCGGCTGCGTTTATGCCCTTTGTCTTCATCCCTTGTCTTAACTACATCGCGGCACCATGGCAGATGGTGGCGGTCATTATCGCCCACTCGCAGGTCCATCGGATCGCCTGGTGGAAGGTCGTGATTTCGCTCGTCGTGATCCCGTGCTGCTGCGTCTGTGGGTTTTACGCCATGCTGTTTGCCACCGTTGCCAACAAGTTCGCCCACTAATTCCCTATGCAGATTCACGTCGCCCGGAATTCCGCTCAGCTCGGGATTTTCTCGTCCGAAGAAATCATCGCCGGCCTCCAGTCGGGCCGCTTCCACGCCTCCGACCTCGCCTGGCGCGACGGCATGGCCGCCTGGACGCCGCTGGGCGACTGGCCGGAGTTCCGCCTCACCGGCGTGCCGGCTTCGCCCTCTTCGATGCCCGCGGAGCCGATGTCGGTCTCGACGATTCCATGGGAGCAGGGCAAGTCGCTCGGCTCGTTCTTCGCGACG
>CAINSX010000149.1 GCA_903853185.1 uncultured Opitutia bacterium | reverse complement strand
GCTCGCCCGCTACCTGTACGTCTACGTGAACAAGGCTCCTTCCAAGGACATGGACAAGCTGACCAGCGAGTTCATCACCTTCGTGCTCTCCAAGCAGGGCCAGGAAATCACGATCAAGGACGGTTATTACCCGCTGCCGGCTGATGTCGCCGTCGAAGGCCGTACCGCTCTCAAGTACTACAGCGCCGAATAAGTTTGGTCTCGAAATCGTACCGTCGCCACCACGCCCTTCGGGGTCGGTCTGAAAAGCGCGACGGTACGGTCTCGGGTCCTCCCAAGGCGGGGTCTCCCCGCCTTACCCTTTATTAGAGCCAAAGACACCTGACCGTAACCCGATGGACGCTTCCGACAAAAAGCCCGCTCCTGCGCATGCGCCGGAGTCGCGTTTTACGGTAAGTCCCATGACCCTGGCCGCCGACCGGTGGATGGGTCGCCTGATCCGCTTCGGCGGAGTCGGCGTGGTGCTCGCGGTCTTCGGGATGTTGGCCTTCCTGATCTTCCAAGTCTTCCCGCTGTTCACCGGCGCCAAGGTCACAGCGGTCGGATCGCTCACGGTTCCCGCGAATGCCGTCGCCTTCGGTGAAGACGAATACGGCGACTTCCCTTATGTCGTCCTCGCGGACGGCAAGGTCGTCTTCCAGCGCGCGGCCGATGGCGCCAAGGCGCATGAGTGGGCGCCTTCGCTGGGCGACCTTCGCGTCACCACGGTTCGTAGCTACCCGCGCACGGGCCTGATCTTCCTCGGTCTCTCCGACGGCTCCGTGCAGGAATTGCACGTCGCCTATCGCTCGACCTTTGACGCTGCCGGCAAGCGAGCCATTGAGCCAGTCGTCACGCCGCTCGCTCCGGTCGCGATCGGCAAGCCGGGCGTTCCCTGTCTCGAGGTTTGGAACGCCAAGGGCTCGCAGTCACGCTTGATGGTCGTCCGTCAGGAAGCCGCTGGCAAGCCGCTGCTCACCGCGGTCCGTCTCACCGAACGTAAGGGACTCGGCGGCAAGGCTCGCGTCACCGCCAGCGCTCCCTTCGTGGTCGCCGCGGACGCCGCCTCAATCGAAAAGGTTCTGCTCCCTTCGACGGCGGACTCCCTTATCCTCGTCGGGAAGTCCGGCGAAGTCCGTACCTACGCCGACGATGGAGTGGCGTTCACTTTCCTGCAATCGTTCGTCCCCTTTAAGGACTCCAAGGACACGGCCGTGGCTTCCGCTGGCCTGATCTTCGGCAATGTCTCGGTGGTCTTCGTCGGCCGTTCCGGCGAACAGCAGGTCTGGTCGATGTATCCGCAGGTCCAGCCGGACGGCAAGAGCCTGCGTCGCTGGGGTAAAATCCACGACGGCGAAGCGCTCGCCGGAGCCGGCGAAGGCGTTTACGCCGCAGAAGGCAACAAATGCTATCTCGCGGTCGCGGGCGGCAAACTGCAGATCCGCAACATGACCACCGGTTCGCTCCGCTGGGAAGGCGATGCGCCGGCCGGTTCGATCCGTCAGCTGGCGTTCGCCGGCAACTACGACCGCTTCACCGCGCTCTCCGCCGACGGCAAGCTTCACCGTTGGAGCATCGTCGACCATCATCCGGAATCCTCCTGGGGCGCGTTCTTCGGCAAGATTTGGTACGAAGGCGCCTCTGGTCCGGACTACACCTGGCAGTCGAGTGCCGGCTCCGATGAGTTCGAAGCGAAGTATTCGCTTGTCCCGCTCTTCTACGGCACGGTGAAGGGCACCTTCTACGCGCTCCTGTTCGCGCTGCCGATTGCCTTGACCGCCGCGATCTACGTTTCGCAGTTCCTGCGTCCGGAATACCGTCAGGTCGTGAAGCCGGTCATGGAAATCATGGCTTCGCTGCCTTCTGTCGTGCTGGGCTTCCTGGCCGGCCTGTGGCTCGCTCCGCTCGTCGACCCCCGCCTGATCTCGCTCTTCTGCGCTGTCGGCATCCTCGCCCCCGCGGCCTTGTTTGCCGGCTTCCTCTGGTCGGCGCTGCCCCAGCCGGTCCGCCGACAGGTGAAGCCTGGCATGGAATTCCTCTGGTTGCTGCCGTTCCTCGCCCTTTGCGCCTTCGCCGCTTGGAAGTCCGGACCCGCCGTCGAGGCCGCTTTCTTCACCGTCAAGGATACCGCGAGCGGCCTGCCGATCGCCGACTTCCGTGAGTGGTGG
>CAINSX010000148.1 GCA_903853185.1 uncultured Opitutia bacterium | reverse complement strand
TCCGCTCGGAACTCGCCGCCGACTGGATCCGCCAGGCCAAGGACCTCCCGGCCGCGCTCGGGCGCATCCGCGCCACCTCCAAGGACCGTGTCGGCCTTGAGGAGAAGCTCGCCCAGGTCGAAAGCGAACTTTCCGCCGATGTCTTCCGTCGTCGCCTGAAGGCGGACAAAGCAGCCGGCCCGGCCCCCAGCCATTGGTGGACCTTCGAACAGGATGGCCGTGACCTCGTCGGCAAGCTCGACGCCAAACTCAACGGTAGCGCGCTCATCAAGAACGGGCGGCTCATCCTCGACGGTGAGGATTCCTTCGCCGAGACCGGCCCGACCACTGAGACCCTGACGGCCAAGACCCTCGAAGCCTGGGTCGCACTGCCCACCCTCGACCAACGCGGCGGCGGCGTCATCACGGTGGAGTCCATCGGCGGCGGAACCTTCGACTCGCTCGTCTTCGCCGAGAGACAGAAGGGCAAGTGGATGGCCGGGAGCAACAATAGCCTGCGCACGCAGAACGTGAACGGTCCGGCCGAGACCTCGAAGCCCGGTGAACTCATCCACCTGGCGATCGTCTATCAAGCCGACGGACGCATCGAGCTCTACCGTAACGGCCAGCCCTATGGCACCGGCTACGCTCCGGCCAACGAGAAGGCCGCGCTCCATACGTTCGCCCAAGACAAATCGCGCCTGCTCTTCGGACGACGTCACACCGGTGGCGGCAACGCCTTCCTCCGTGGCGAACTCGAGGAAGCTCGCCTGTACGGCTTCGCTCTGACCGCGGCCCAGATTGCCGATTCTTTCAAAGCGGGCACGCTCCGCGGCGAACTCGCGCCCGTCGCGACCAAGGATGAAAAACTCGCCGGCCTCCGCGCCCAGGCCTCCGAGCTCCGCTCCAAACTGGAAGCGCTCAAGTCGGCCGACGGGAAACTCGCCGAGAGCTTCAAGCACGAAGAAGACCCGACCTATCCGCTGCATGCTGCGGCCTTCCTTCGTGTCGGCCTCAAACCGAAGGAAGCCAAGGTCCCGAGCAGCGTGAAAGCCGATTGGTCGCTGAGCGACGGCAGCTCCGCGAAATGGCTGCGTCATGGTAACGGCATGGCAGCCCGCTTCACCCCAGGCGAATTCCGCATCGAGACCAACGGGCCTGACGTGACGAAGCAGATCCTCCCCTCGGGCCTGCACTCGCACCTGCTCTCCGCCAAGCACAGCGCGGTGCTCACCTCGCCGCGCTTCAAAGTCACCACCGACTTCATCAGCGTCCAGGCGATGGGGCGCGGTGCCACGGTGCGTCTCATCACGGACAACTACCCGATCGGCAACTCCGGCAACCGCTTCCCTAAGGCTGCGATCAACTCGGACCGGCCCGTCTGGATCACGCTCGACACCGCCTACCGCAAAGGCTCGTCCGCCTACTTGGAGTTCACCTTGCCCGACGACTCCACTCGACCCGAAGGCAAAGAAGCCGCCGACGGCTCCTATGGCGTCCGTCAGGTCGCATTCCATGCGTCCGGCGCCGGGCCCACCTCAGGTGAAGCCATCGTCGTCCAAGCGCCGCAGCTGAAGACCGTCAAAGAAGTGGCGATAGCCCTTACCGAGGCCTCCTCCGCCTGGGCCAAGGATAGTGCCGACGAAGCCCAGGCCGCCCTCCTCGACGCCGCGCTGCGACATGGCCTGCTGGACGCCCGAAGCGCCCTCACGCCGCGACTTACCACCTTGACCGCTGAATACCGGAAACTGGAAGCGGAACTGGTCACCCCGCGTCGTGCCCCCGGCCTCTGGGAGGACGTCGGAATGGACATGCCGCTCTTCGTTCGCGGCGAATATAAGAATCCGGCCGCCCCTGTCCCTCGTCGTTATCTCGAAGCCTTCGACACCAAGGCCTTCGCGACCACCGGCAGCGGACGCCTGGAGCTTGCCGAGAAGATCGCCTCCCCCGACAACCCGCTCACGGCCCGCGTGATGACGAACCGACTCTGGCACCATGTCTTCGGACGCGGACTCGTCGGTACGGTCGACAACTTCGGACGCCTCGGTGATCACCCGACGCACCCCGAACTGCTCGATTACCTCTCGAAACGCTTCGTCGACCAGAAGTGGTCCGTAAAGACGGCGCTGCGCGAACTCCTTCTGACGGACGCGTTCCAACGGTCGAGCCTGCCCTCGTCTTCCGCTCAGGCCAAAGACGCCAACAACGACCTGCTCTCACACGTGCGTGTCCGACGCCTCGAAGGCGAAGCCCTCCGCGACTCGCTCATCACCCTGACCGGCAAGATCGAGCACCGCATGTATGGCCCCGGTGACAACGCCGTTGCCGCGCCCCGCGAACAGGTCCGTCGCAGCGTCTACCTCACCATCCGTCGCAACTCGCTCAACCCGCTGATCACGACGTTCGACGGACCGAAGCCGTTCACGACGGTCGGTCGCCGCGACTCCACGAACGTGCCCGCCCAATCGCTCACGCTGCTGAACAGCCTCTTCGTGATCGATGCCGCCAAGCAGTGGGCGACCACCCTCGACCGCAGCCAGCCCGACACCGCCAAGGTCGACACGCTCTTCCTCCAGGCCCTCGCCCGCAAGGCGACGCCCGCCGAACACGCCGCCGCCGCGCGTTACCTGGCGGACCTCAAGCTCACCCACGCCGACAAACCGGTGATGGTCTGGCAGGACTTCGCCCAGTCGGTCCTCAATCTCAAGGAGTTCCTTTATCTCAAATAACATGCACCCGCTCACCCGCCGCGAACTGCTCCGCCGCTGCTCCCTTGGCTTCGGCGGCATCGCCCTGTCCGGCCTGCTCTCGTCGCCCGCCTTCGGCGCCGAATCCTCCGGCAAGCGCCCGCTCAAGGCCAAGGCGAAGAACGTCATCTTCTGCTACATGTCCGGCGGCGTCTCGCACGTCGACTCCTTCGACCCCAAGGCCGCCCTCGCCAAGCTCAACGGCAAGCCGATGCCGGTGCCGGTCCAGCGCACGGTCTTCAATAATAACGGCAACATCATGGGCAGCCCCTGGGAAGCCAAGCGCTACGGGCAGTCGGGCATCGAGATGACGAACCTCTTCCCGCAGATTGCCAGCTGCGCCGACGACCTCACGGTGGTCCGCTCGATGACGAGTAAGGTCAGCGAACACGCGCAAGGGAACTACTTCTTTCATACCGGCTTTCCGTTCATGGGCCACCCCAGCGCCGGCGCCTGGCTCAATTACGGCCTCGGCAGCGAGAACCAGAACCTCCCGGGCTTCGTGGTCCTCCAGAGCGGCAACGCCGGCATCCCGCACGGCGGCGTAGGTCTTTTCAACAACGGCTACCTGCCCGGGCAACACCAGGCCTCGGTCATCAAGGCCGACGGCGCCCCGCCTCTCGCGAATATCAAACCCGGCGAAGCCGACGCCACCCAGCGTCGCCGCCTGGGCTTCATCAACGAAGTCGACAAGGCCTTCGCGGAAGCCTCCCGCGAACCGCAGGTCGAAGCCGCCATCCGCAACTACGAGACCGCCTACCGCATGCAGGCCGCCGTACCCGAGATCTGCGACCTCAGCGGCGAAACCGAAGCTACCAAGGCGATGTATGGCATCGACTCCCCCGACAAGCTCACCGCCGGTTACGCCCGTCAGGCTCTGCTCGCCCGTCGCCTCGTCGAGAAAGGCGTCCGCTTCGTCGAGCTCAGCTGCCTCTCTGGCAATATCGGTGGCGGCAACGCGGCCAACCCGTGGGATCATCACGGTGCCATCGTCAAAGGCCACGGCATGATGGCCCATCAGGTCGACCAGCCGATTGCGGCGCTCCTCAAGGACCTCAAGCAGCGCGGACTCCTCGAGAGCACCATCGTCATCTTCTCCGGCGAGTTCGGCCGTACGCCTTTTTCGCAGGGTAGCGACGGACGCGACCACAACCCCTACGGCTTCAGCCTCTGGGTCGCCGGCGGCGGCTTCAAGCCGGGCATGGCCTTCGGTGCGACCGACGAACTCGGCTATTACGCCGTCGATAAGCCGCTCACGGTCTATGATTTCTGGGCCACTATCCTCCATCAGCTCGGCATCGATCACGAGAAACTCACCTACCGCTTCGGCGGCCGCGATTTCCGCCTGACGGATGTGCATGGGAATGTGGTCCGCGAGATTATCGCGTGAAGAAGTTATTTGTTCTTGGTTCGTTGTTCTTTGTTTGCCTGCAAGGGAAGCAAGGCAGGCTTGAACTCCGCCGCTCAGCCGCGACTAAACAATGAATCTAG
>CAINSX010000147.1 GCA_903853185.1 uncultured Opitutia bacterium | reverse complement strand
GGCCGAATCTTTCTTGTCCAAGCGTTCCGCGTCGGGCGTTACGCCTGTCTCCCTGTCGTCATTTGAATTCAAGGCTGCCGAGGCAATCGCCCTGACGATTCCTGCCAAACTCACCGTCGTGCAGGAGTTTTCCAAGGCGCGCCATATTCATCAGGCCCTAATCGGATTCCTGCTCCAAGATCATAAGGCTCCGGCCGATCCCATCTCGTTCGACGCCTGGAAGAAACTCCCCAAGCCGGCCGCTGCGTCCACCACCCCCATCGGAAAGCGCTTGGCCGGTGCCGACTCGCGTGCCGCGTTGTTCGGACTTTTCTGGGACCCGTTCGAGCACCTTGATCTGATCGCCGAAGCCAAGGCCGACCCTTCGGTTGCCAAGAAACTCGCCGTCATGAAGGATTTCCTGACTACGCAGGACAAGGGTTTTGATCAGGCGTTCTTCGAGCAGCTCGCGATTATCCCGGAGTCTCAGCGGATTGTCTGCACGAACGACCTCACCGACCTGGGCAGCGTCGACTTGATCAAGAAGGACGCCGAGATTCAGGCCGACTTGCGACGGATCGAACAGAAGTGGGGCATTGCCGTGTTGTGGGCGCCTGGTTCGCCCGCGCCGCCAATGCCCGCGAAGGTGCGCTTGGTCTACTCCTACTTCACCGACAAGAAAATCGCCCAGTTCAAGGCCTTCGTGCAGATGCTGCGCGAGGAGTTAGACATGTATCCGGATGCGATCGTTTCCCGGCTTGGTTTCGGCAATATCTACATCCTAGACGAGTTTACCTACCGCGACGTCAAGCTCGCTGGCCAGAGCTTCAGCTGGATTTCCAAGCCGGCGGTCGCCTACGGGTTGAACTCGTTCAAGCCCGAGGACACGGCTTCCCGCGCCTTCTTCAGCCGTACCACCCACCACGAGGTCTTTCATGCGATGGAACGACAGTTCGCGCGCTCCGGTAGCCCGTTGTTCGGGGCCACTTGGGATGCGCTGAACGAGCCTGGGTTTAAATATCGGATCGGACCGAACGCGGTCAGCGCCGAAGGGCAGCCCACCCATACGAAGGACAACAAAGGGCGGAAGGGATTCGCCGAGCCTTATGGCATGAACATCGCCACCGATGACCGCGCGACTCTGTATGCGCGGATGATGGTGGCCGACCAGGTCTTCTACGGTCGACTGCCGACGGACCCGATCCTCCTCGCCAAGACCAAGCGGCTCCAGGAGTTCTTCCGCAATATCCGCCAGGAGCTTTCCATTCCAGCATCCAGCCCGCTCTACCAGATGTTGGCCAAGACTCCGACGGACGGTGCGTTGACCGTACCCAAGGACGAAGCGAAGTAATTCGCTCAGGCCTGCTTCAGCGAGGCCATGTCGATCACGAAGCGGTAGCGGACGTCTTGCTTGATCATGCGGTCCCAGGCTTCGTTGATCTTCTGAATCGGGATCAGCTCGATGTCCGAGACGATGCCGTGCTTGGCGCAGAAATCGAGCATCTCCTGGGTCTCGGCGATGCCGCCGATACATGAGCCGCTGAAGTTGCGACGTGGCATGATCACGCTGAAGGCATGGACGGCGAGCGGCTGCTCAGGGACGCCGACGATGCAGAGGGTGCCGTCGACGCGCAGGAGGGAGAGGTAGGCGTTCAGGTCGTGCTTGGCCGACACGCAGTCCAGGATGAAGTCGAGCGAGGAGGCGTGCTTGGCCATCGCAGCGGCATCGGTCGAGACCACGACCTCATGGGCGCCGAGGCGAAGGCCATCGGCGACTTTGGAGGGGGAAGTCGTGAAGAGCACGACGTGGGCGCCGAAGGCGCGGGCGAGCTTCACACCCATGTGGCCGAGTCCGCCGAGC
>CAINSX010000146.1 GCA_903853185.1 uncultured Opitutia bacterium | reverse complement strand
CGGCACGCTGAACCTGGGTTCCAACGCCAGCATCAGCGATGTCTTCAGCTTCGACGTCAGTAGCTTCGTGTACAGCGAGGGCACCGGTTCGAATGCCGGCCTCTGGTCGCTGGATTATAATTCCGGTTCCGGTGCGATCACCCTCACCGCCGTACCTGAACCCTCGACCTACGGACTCGGCATCGGGGCACTCGCCTTGGCCGTCGCAGCCTACCGTCGCCGTCGGCAGCTAAAGAAAACGGCGACCACGCCCTGAGGCCCCACCCGAAGAACGGGCAATTCGGCTTGAATAAGCGAAGGACGGCCGCAAGTTGCCGCCATGACCCTAGCGCCTTGGTTCAAGCCGGCGATCACGTGCTCCCTAAAAGCAGGCTACGGGCGTTCTGATTTCTTCGCCGACCTCGCGGCCGGCCTGCTCGTCGGCGTGGTCGCCCTGCCTCTCTCGATGGGCCTGGCCATCGCCTCCGGCGTCAGCCCCGAACAAGGCCTCTACACGGCCATCATCGGCGGCGTGATCGTCTCCCTACTCGGCGGCTCCCGCGTGCAGGTCGCCGGCCCCGCCGGCGCGTTCGTCGGCATCTGCGCCGCGGCAGTCATCACCCACGGCTACCTCGGCCTCGCCTTGGCCACCCTGATGGCCGGCGTGATGCTCCTGGCCTTCGGCGCGTTGCGCCTGGGGAAGTACATCGGCTACATCCCCTACCCGGTCGTCATCGGCTTCACGACGGGCATCGCGCTGATCATCGCCAGCACGCAGATCGATTCCGCCCTCGGCATCACCGACCCCACTCCGGCGATACCCGACTTCATCGGTCGGGTCGCATACGTCTTCCGGCACGCCAGCCAGATCCATCTCGGCAGCATCGCGGTCGCCGTCGGCACGCTCGCGATCATCGTCGGCCTGCGGAAGTTCTCGCTCAAGATCCCGGGGGCCCTCATCGCTGTGCTGCTCGGCACGCTCATCGTGACGCTCGTCGGCGTGCCCGAGTCCTCCATCCCGACGATCGGCACCAAGTTCAAGGAGATCAGCGCCCAATTCCGCCTGACCGACTGGAGCAGCGCCCTGCCCGACCGCTCTGCGTGGCTGCACAAGGCCTGGGACGTCCTGCCGCTGGCCTTCGGTATCGGCCTGCTGGTCGGCATCGAATCCCTGCTCTGCGCCGTCGTCGCCGACGGCATGACCGGAGACCGCCATGACTCCGATACCGAACTGGCCGCCCAAGGCGTCGCCAACATCGCCTCGGCCTGCTTCATGGGCCTGCCCGTGACCGGCGTCATCGCCCGCACGAGCACCAACGCCCGCGCCGGCGCGAAGTCGCCAATCTCCGGCCTGATCCATGCGGCCACGGTCCTGGCGATCCTGCTCATCCTGGCCCCGCTGGTGAAGCTCATCCCGCTGGCCTCCCTGGCCGGCGTCCTGCTCTCGGTCTGCTGGTACATGGCCGAACTCCCGCTCTGGCCCCGTCTCTTCCGCGCGGGCGGCTCCGACATGGTCCTACTGGTGCTCGCCTGCCTGATCACGGTCTTCGTCGACCTAATCTGGGCCGTCGGACTCGGCGTGATCGTGGCGTTCATCTTCCTGCTCATCCGCAAATCCTCTCATCCCGAGAAAGAGGAACCCGAGACCATCGACGTCGTGGAAGCCGACGCCGAGGTGCGCCTCGCCCTTTCCGGCCATCTGCACTTCGGCCGCGCCGCCGAACCGCGTGCCGTCGAAGCCCGCCTCAAGGCCGGCACGCTGCACCTGACCCTAGACTTCAACCACGCGCTCTTCGTCGACTG
>CAINSX010000145.1 GCA_903853185.1 uncultured Opitutia bacterium | reverse complement strand
TGGCCCATCGATTGGCGGAGGAGGAGCAGCGTGCCGTCGGGTGACCATTCGACCGGGCCCCAGCCCGGCGAGGTGCCCGTATGTACGATACGTTCGGCGTAGGGCGCCTGCGTCTCCTTGATCAGGATGTCGCTGTCCTTGCCATTGCGGCGGTTGGTGGAGAACGCGATGCGTCGGCCGTCGCGCGACCAACAGGCATCGATGTTACGCGACTTGCCGTCGGTGAGACGGACTGGTTGGGCCTTTGGGTCGGTGGTGTCCTTGAGGTAGAGCTGGAAGTTCTCGTTGCCGCCGACGTCGGCGGCGTAGAGCAGCAGCGAGCCGCCGGGCTGCATCTGTCCGCCCTTCACCGGCTCGACGCCGCCCGTTAGGGCGATGCGCTTTGCCAGCGGCGCGGCCAACGCGTGGAGGTGCGTCGCGTCGCCGATGCGGGAGGTCACGATCGCCTCGCGTCGGGTGGAGTGCCAGCCGCGGAAACTCGCGCCGCCGAGGTTGAGGTAGGGCGAGAGTTCGGCGGTCAGGGTCGGCGTGACGGCGGGGACGCCTTCGGCGACGATGTTGGGCGGCACCGCGGCCAGGCTGACGGCGGCGAGCAGGCAGAGGAGGACGGAGAGCAGGGAGGGGCGGCCCATGTCGTATCTTTATTATGACAAGCCGAGGGCAGTCGAACCTGATATGTGGCTCGACCTCTGCTGGTCGCCGGATACCTCATCCGCATGCCCCGCTTCCTGCTCCTAGCCGCCCTCCTGCCGCTCGCGCTCGCCGCCGCGCCCGAGAACTATCCCGTCAGCACCCCGGTCGCCGCGGTGCCGCAACCGGCCGCGGATGCTCCGGGCTTCGCCCCGCTCTTCAACGGCAAGGACCTGTCTGGCTGGAAGACCAAGGGCAACTGGGTCTACGACACGGACGGCACCGTCACGCTGAAGCCCCGTCCGGGCGAGAAGGGCTGGCAGCGCTACGACGCGTACCTCTTCACCGAGCGCAAGTATCACGACTTCGTCCTCGATCTCGAATTCAAGATCGAGCCGACGGGCAACTCCGGCGTCTTCTTCTGCGTCGCTGATCCGCTTGACCCCGTCGCCAAGGGCATCGAGCTCCAGATCCTCGACACCTACGGACTGGCGAAGCCCGGCCATCATGATTGCGGCGGCATCATCCGCGCGATGGCCCCTTCAAAGAATATGGTGAAGGCGCCCGGCGAATGGAACCGCTACACGCTCACGCTCCAGGCCCGCCACCTGACCGTCGACTTCAACGGCGAGCGCACCATCGTCCTCGATCTCGACGCGTCCCCGATGAAGGACCGTCCGGCCGATGGACACATCGGCTTCCAGGACGAGGCGAAGCACGTCTGGTACCGCAACGTCCGGATCAAGGAACTGAAGTAAGCCGCGGGCTCAGCGCAGGCCCTTCCACGGGGCCTCGCCGCTGACGTCGATCATGAAGGGCCCTTTGCTCGCGCCCGGCGACAGGATGGCGAGGATCGTCGCGTCGGCCTTCGAGGCGTTGAAGGTCGCATGCACGACGCCCGCGGGGATGTGCGCGACGTCTCCGGGCTTGAGCATGCGTTTTTCTTTCTCCACCCACTGCTCCACTTCGCCGGCCAGCACGTAGATCATCTCTTCGAGCTCCGGGTGCGTGTGGAAGGCGTGGCCTTCGCCCGGGGGCAAAGTCGCTTCGCAGACCTGCAGGTCCTTCGCGCCGGTCAGTTCGGGCCGGGTCAGCCAGTAATTGGTGCGACCTTTGTACTCTTCCTTGATGGCCTCGGCTTTGGTCACGAAACGCAGGGGTTTACTCATGCAGGTTCCTATGCCGGCCGGTCGCTTGTGAGCAAGCCAGAGGGGGCGGACATTGACAGCGGGGAACTCCGGGGCGAAATGGAGGTCCCCCAAGATCCCCCCATGAAACGCACCCTATCCCTCCTCCTCGGGCTTTCCCTGTTCGCCGCGACCTCCGTCGTCGCTCAGGAAGCCAAGAAAGACGCCCCTAAGAAGGCCATCAGCCTGCCGGCGCAGCAGGCCGACGTCGCCGCCCCGAAGTACGACGCCAAGACCGGTCAGATCAACGCTGGCTTCGCCAAGTCCCATGAGGCCTTCGTCGCGATCGCCAAGAAGGGCGAAGCGCAGGTCGTCTTCCTCGGCGACTCGATCACCGCGGGCTGGGCTGGCAACGGCAAGGACGTCTTCAAGGAATACGCCAAATACAACGCCGCCAATTTCGGCATCGGCGGCGACCAGGTCCAGCACGTGCTCTGGCGCGTCGAGAACGGCGAGTTCGAAGGCATCAAGCCCAAGGCCGTCGTGCTCATGATCGGCACCAACAACGTCGGCAACGCGCTGCACACTCCCGAGATGATTGCCAACGGCATCAAGAACATCATCGCCGCCATCCATCAGCGCTCGCCCGACACGAAGGTGCTCCTCCTCGCGGTCTTCCCCCGCTCGGCCAAGCCGACGGACGCCCCTCGCGTGAAGAACAGCCAGGTCAACGCGCTCATCGCCAAGCTCGATGACGGCAAGAAGGTCCACTACTTCGACATCGGCGCCAAGTTCCTCACCGCCGACGGCACGCTCGAGAAGTCCGTCATGCCTGACCTCCTGCACCTTAACGCCGCCAGCTACCAGGTCGAAGCCGACGCGATCCGCGAGAAGCTCGCTTCGCTCGTCAAGTAAGCCTGCTTTCATCTGAACCGAAAGGCCGGTCCTCCTCGAGGGCCGGCCTTTTTTGCGTCCGTCTTATTTGCCCCAGTTCGCGGGCAGGTCCGGCATCGTCTGCGTCAGGATCTCGTGGATCGTGGCGCGTTCGTCATCGGTGAGATGGCCGAATGACGGCGACGGCGGGAAGGCGCGGAGGCCGGAGGAAAGCCGGAGCAGGACGATGTCACGCAGTTCCTTGGGGAGCGTCGCGAAGCTCTGCGAGTAGATGAGCGGGCTGCAGCGATAGCGGAAGAGGCGGGTCTTGAGATCGAGGTCGCGCAACGAGCGACCCTTGGCATCCGGCTTGCGGGTCTTGGCGTAGGCGGGGGCGAAGACGCCGTCGCCTTGGATGCCTTCCGCTGGCCAGGTGGCCTCATCGCGGCAGAGTAGGGCGTCGAGGATCTTCTCGGCCTGGCTGTCGAATACCACGAGGCAGGAGCCCTGGGGTGGCGCGTTTGCCGGCAACCCGAGGATCTCCCGCATCGCAGGCCAGCGGTGGAGCGCGATGCGCGCGTCCTGGTTGGCCGTCGAGAGGACGTTGTGCACATGCACCTGGTGGTCGTGCATCAGCAGCGGCACGACGTCGCTGGTATTGAGTAGATAGCGGTGCGTATCGACGACGCCTTTGAGGCTGAGCAGATTACGGGTCGGCTGGGCCGCTGGGCCTTCGAAGTCATCGATCTTCTTGCCGATCAGGTTGCCGCGATGTTCGAAGGGCGCCTTGGTGCCGGTGACATACCAGCCGCCCCAGCGCTCGGCGAGCGGGGTTGAAGGAGCGATGTTGGAGCCGCCGGAACCGCTCAGCGGTTCGCCGTTGGCATCAGGAAAGACCGTGCGGGTGCGGAGGGAGGGCGTGTGCTCATGGCGCGAATGGCAGAGCAGGCAGTCGCCGCTCCGTTCCAGCAGCGGGACGTCCTTCGCGGCATGTTGGTCAAAGAGGTAGAAGGTCGTGCCGAGCTTCGCGTCGAACACGGAAACTTCGAACGACCCGGTCACGGACCAGCCGACATAGGCTTCGTCTGAGAAATAAAGGACGCGGGGCGTCTCGGGGTTGATCAGGTCGCGTTGGAGGCTGGTCTTGCTGAAGACCAAAATCTGGGATTCGACGGGCACGCCCAGCTCGTCGAGCAGCCACTTGAGCCGCTTCTTGGCCGGCAAGGAGCGGATCTCGTCGGCGCGGCTCTGGAAGGCGGCGTTGATCGCCGTCGCGCGGTCGTTTGTCTGCGACGCCGAGTAGTTGATCGGGGGTTCCTCGAAGGGCTCGACCTGCTGAGCCTGCGCGCTGCGCGTCAGCGGACCGATCAGTCCGACGACGAGGAGGAAGCGAAGGAGGTCGGGCACGCCTCCATCATGGCGAAGGCGCCCTCCGGCACAAGGGGTTAACGGCGTATGCCTTCATGCAGTTTACGCAGGGCGGCGGCTTCGATCTGGCGGATGCGCTCGCGGGAGACGCCCTGGAGCTGACCGATGGCGTCAAGCGTCAGCTCCTCGCCGTCCAGCCCGTGGCGCAGGCGGGTCACCTCGAGTTCGCGGGGCGTGAGCTGCGCCAGGACTTCGTGCAGCGCGTCCTTGCGGTCGGCGGCTTCGGCGTGCGCGGCCGGCGTCGTGGCGTCCTCGTCCTTCAGCGTGTCGCCGAACGTGGTCTCGCTTTCCTCGCCGAGGGGAGCGTCGAGCGACTGCCCATGCTGCTGATAGGCGCGCAGTTCGGTGATCTTCTCCAGCGACCAGTCGAGGACGCCGGCGATCTCTTCTTCTTCGGGTGCGCGGCCGAGCTCCTGGAGTAGCGCGGCCTCGGTCTTGCGGAGTTTCGACAGCTGCTCGTGGAGATTGCGCGGTAGGCGGACGGTGCGGCGGAGAAAATTCAGTTCACGCATGACGGCGCTGCGGATGCCCCAGAAGGCGTAGGTGCTGAAGCGATGCCCGAGGTCGGCGTCGAAATCACGGGCGGCGCCGAGCAGGGCGAAATTACCGGCCGAGATCAGCTCCATCATCTCCTCGCGGGGAACGCGCATCTGCTTGGCGGCATGGTAGGAGAGACGAAGGTTGCGGCTCACGAGCTCGTTAAAGGCGGCCTGGGCGACGGGGGTCAGGTTGCCGTCGAGATCCTTGCCGGCCTTGATCAGGCGGCCGAGACGGAGCTCCTCTTCGGCGACGAGGCGCGGCCAGCGGTTAGCCTCGTTCAGGAAGATCGTCAGGTTGTCGGCCTCGCTGGAGCGGTCCGGAGAGGTTTCGACGACGCTGACCTGGATTTCGCCCAGGTCGGGGAGGTCGGAGCGGAGGAGGAAGGTAAGAGCGTCGGTCTTGGCGGTGCGGGGGATGTTGTTGATCATGTGGAAAAAGAAAGGGGCCTGTATATATAGGGCTAAAAAAGGGGGGTCGGAAGGGGGCATTTACACAAGTCGTTGAATAACAACTTGATAAAATCGTATAATATTTTCTACAGGGGCCGACTGGGTCGGGTCGGGGTGGCCTGTAGATGCGCTACGAGGCTCACTATGCCCAAGGTCGTGGGTTCGTCAAATGAGGCACCTCTGCTTTTTGTCCGAATCGTCAAACGAGCGGTAATGGGCGATTTTTTGGGTGGGAACGGGCGACTCTTTGGGGAGTCTATTAAGCATGCCCCGCCTGTTGCCCCTTTGCGTCGCTGCTCTCGCCAGCCTAGGCCTGACGCTTTCGGCGGCCGATCGCCCGCCCAATATCCTGATGATCATCTCCGACGATCATGCCTGGACGGATTACGGCTTCATGGGGTCGAAGTCGGTCAGCACGCCCAACATCGACAAGCTGGCGGCCGAGTCGCGCGTCTTCCCGCGCGGCTATGACACCAACTCGCTGTGCTCGCCCAGCCTCGCTTCGCTTCTGACCGGACGACATGTCCATCGCCACGGCGTGACCGGCAACGATCCGACCGTTCCCGCTGGCGCGGGTAAGGGTGCCGGCAAGCAGAAGTCCGAGGCTTTTCTTCAAGGCCGGGAGCAGCTGGTGAAGCTGTTCGAACAGTCGCCGCATCTGCCGCGTCTCCTGGCGGAGCGCGGTTACGTCAGCCTGCAGACAGGGAAGTGGTGGATGGGCGACTACACGCACGGCGGCTTCACTGAGGGCATGACCAAGGGTGGTCGCCATGGCGACGAAGGCCTGGATATCGGCCGTAAGACGCTTGCTCCGCTCACCGAGTTCATTTCCCGCTCCAAGAAGGACGGTAAGCCGTTCTTCGCCTGGTATGCGCCAATGATGCCGCACGACCCGCATAACCCGCCGGAACGCATCCTCGCGAAGTACCGCGGCAAGGCGCCGACGATCCAAGCCGCCCGCTACCTGGCGATGGTCGAGTGGTTCGACGAGACCGTCGGCGACGTGCGTGCTCACCTTGAGAAGGAAGGCCTCACGCAGGATACCATTGTCGTCTATATTTCCGATAACGGTTGGATCCCGCGCGCCGACAAGCCTTTGGTCGACTTCGAGCGCTCGAAGATGTCGCCTTTCGACGGAGGCATCCGTTCGCCAATCATCGTCAGCTGGCCCGGCCACATCAAGCCGGCGTCGATCGACGACGCGGCCAGCGCGGTGGACATCATGCCGACGCTGCTGAAGCTCGCTGGCGCCCGGATTCCCGCGGATGGTGACGGCATCGACCTTCTGGACGACGTCGCCTTGCGCACGCGTCCGTTCGTCCCTGGCCAGAACTCTACCCACGACATCGTCGAAATCGGCAAGCCCGCCTCGAGCCTGCGTTATCGCTGGCTCGTCGCCGGTCCGCTCAAGCTGATCGTCTCCAGCGGTATCAATGGCGCCAATGAGCCTCCACGTCTCTTCGACCTCAAGGCCGATCCGGCCGAACTCAAGGACCTCGCGGCCGCCCGCCCTGAGGACGTCAAGCGCCTCACGGCGTTGCTTGACGGCTGGTGGAGCGGTCGCTGAGAAATCTCACCATCTTATTATCATCATGAATACCCCACGCCTCCTCCTCGCCGCTCTCGCGGTCGTCCTCGTCGGCTGCCAAAGCGCCGATACCTCCTCGCCGGCGCCGAAGGCCGCCGCCAAGGCCGCGCCGAAGCCGGCGCCCGCCCAGTATGTCTTCTATGTCGGCACTTCTGGCGCCAAGGCCCAGGGTGTCCTCCGCTGCGTGCTCGATGGCAAGACCGGTAAGATCTCCGCTCCGACCGTCGCCGCCGAGGCGAAGTCCGCTTCCTACCTCGCGCTCAGCCCTGACGCGAAGTTCCTCTATGCTACCGCCGAGGCTACCGAAGGTGCCGTCGCCGCTTATGCGGTCGAAGGCGACAAGCTGCGCCTGCTGAACACCGAAGCCTCCATGGGGAAAGGACCGACGCACCTCGCCGTCGACGCCGCGCGCAAGAACCTGATCGTGGTCAACTACGGTTCCGGTTCCACCACCGCCTTGCCGATCAAGGAAGACGGTTCCTTCGCTCCGGCGAGCTCGTCGATCCAGCACGTTGGCACGGGTCCTAACGCTGGCCGCCAGGCCGGTCCGCATGCCCACGGCGTCTACTTCCATCCGAAGAACGGCCGCGCCTACGTCGCCGACCTCGGTACGGACGACATCTTCATTTACAAGTTCGACGCCGAGAAAGGCCTGCTCACGCCGAACAAGCCGAAGTCTGCACGCGTCACCGCGGGCGAAGGACCTCGCCACCTCGCCTTCCATCCTAGCGGTAAGTTCGCTTACGTGAACACCGAGATGGGCATGAACGTCGTCGCCTTCACGGTCGAACGTAACGGTGACCTGAAGCAGATTCAGAGTCTCCCGACGCTCCCGACTGGCGCTGACGCCAAGGGTGCCTCCACGGCGGAGATCTTCGTCCGCCCCGACGGCAAGACGCTCTACGTCTCCAATCGCGGCCATGATTCCATCGCGGTCTACTCGATCGCCCAAGACGGTAAGCTCACACTGCTCCAGCATATGCTCGGCACACCCGCCGCCCCGCGCGGCTTCGGCCTCAGCGCTGACGGCCGCTGGCTCGTCTGTGCCGGCCAGAAGTCTGGCACCCTTAACGCCTACCGCATCGGCCGCGACGGCAAGCTCACTGACACCAAGCAGTCCGTCGAGGCCCCGGCCTCCGCTGCGATCCTTTTCGTTCCCTGATCCGTCCGCTTCCGCATGCGTAGTCCCCTTCTTGCCGGCCTGCTCCTGACGGCGTCGCTAGGCGCAGCCCCGGTCGACTTCGCGCACGAGGTCGTGCCGATCCTGCGCAAGCACTGCGTGGAGTGCCACGCGGGCGACAAGAAAAAGGGCGGACTTTCCATGAACACGCGCGTCTCACTGCTGGAAGGCGGCGAGAACGGCGCGGTCGTGACCGCGGGCCAGACGCAGAAGAGCAAACTCATTGAGGCCATCGTCAGCGCCGATCCTGATGTCCGTATGCCGCCGAAAGGCGAGCGCCTGAGTCCAGTCGAAGTCGCTACTCTGCGCGCGTGGGTTGAGCAGGGCGCCGTCTGGACCGAAGGCTTCGCTTTCAAGAAGCCTGCCTACGAGCCGCCGCTACGCCCGCGTCAGCCCGTCTTGCCGGAAGCAAGAGCCGGACGCACGCACCCGATTGACCGCGTGCTTGACGGTTGGCTCGCGGACAAAGGGGCGCCGACGCCGGTGCTTGCGGACGACGCGACCTTCCTGCGCCGTGTGACGCTCGACCTCATCGGCATGCTGCCTTCCGCCGAGGAGGCGCGTGCATTCGCCGCCGACCGACGTCCGGATAAGCGCGCCTTGCTCGTGCGTTCGCTGCTCGCGCGGAACGTCGACTACGCCGACCATTGGATGGTCTTCTGGAACGACCTCCTGCGCAACGATTACGCCGGCACCGGCTATATCGACGGTGGCCGCAAGCAGATCACGAACTGGCTCTACGTTTCGCTGCTAGCCAACAAGCCTTACGACGTCTTTGCCCGCGAGCTCGTCGCGCCTTCCTCGGACAGCGAAGGTTTTGCGAAGGGCATCATCTGGCGCGGTGCCGTGAGCGCCGCCCAGGCGCCCGAACTCCAGTATTCGCAGAGCGTCTCGCAGACGTTCTTGGGCATCAACATGAAGTGCGCCTCCTGTCACGACAGCTTCGTGGACCGATGGAAGCTGCGCGACGCCTACGGCCTCGCCGCAATCTATTCGGACCATCCGATGGAGCTGGTGCGCTGCGATATCCCGACGGGTAAGCCCGCCGTCGCCGCTTGGCCGTTTCCTGAACTTGGCCAGGTCGACGCCAGCAAGCCGCGCGAAGAACGCCTCGCCCAGCTCGCCGCCCTCATCACCCATCCGGACAACGGACGCTTCCAGCGCACCATCGTCAACCGCCTCTGGCATCGCCTCATGGGCCGCGGTGTCGTGCATCCGGTCGACGCGATGCAGACGCAGCCGTGGAACCAAGACCTGCTCGACGTGCTGGCCAACCGACTTGTCGAATCCAAGTATGACCTGAAGGCTGTGCTCGAATTCATCGCGACGTCGCAGGCCTACCAGTCGCGTGCCGAGATCCTCTCGCGTGATGCGGATGACAAGGGTTACGTCTATCGCGGACCGCGCGCCAAGCGCCTCACCGCCGAGCAGTTCGTCGACGCTGTCTGGCGCCTGACCGGCACCACGCCCGCGAAGATCGTGCCGCAGGTGCCGCGCGCCGCACCCGTCGCGGGCGCCGCGAAGAAGCCGGTCATCGAGCCGTTGCTCGCCGCGCCGATCTGGTCGGGCGACATCGCCGTTGGGCGTCTGCCTGCAGCGGGCGAGACACGTTCCTTCCGGCGGCAGCTCGCGCTGGACGCCGACGTGGACGCGGCGACCTGCGTCGTGACGTGCGACAACGGCTTCGAACTCTACGTGAACGGCAAGAAGATCGGCGCCGGCGACAACTGGGCCGACCCGAAGAGCTTCGACCTCTCGGCGTCCTTGCTGAAAGGATCTAATCAGATCGTCGTCGTCGGCCATAACGCCGGCAAGGTGCCTAACGTCGCGGCGCTGTTCTTCCAGGTGAACGTGACGCTCAAGGGCGGCGTGCGCGTCCGGATGGCCACCGATACCGCCTGGGAGTCGACGACGAGCGTGCCGAACGCCCGTGGTACTTTCGCCGCCGGCAAGGCCAAGGCCGCGGAAGTCGTCTGGCAGACGGTCGCGCTTGTGAAGGGCGACGCCTGGCGCATGGCTGAAGCCCGCATGGCGGAGATGCTCGCCGGTGTCGAAGGTTCCAGCGCCGTCCCGGCGCGCGCGAGCCTGATGAAATCCGACCTGCTGCAGCGCGCCTTGGGCCGTCCGAACCGCGAGCAGATTGTCTCGATGCGTCCGAACGAGCTGAGTACGCTCGAAGCCATCGACCTTTCGAACGGCCAGGCGCTGACCAATCTCCTCTCCGCCGGCGCCGCCAAGCTGAAGAAGCGGACGTGGACGTCGCCGGAGGAGCTCGCGCGTTGGCTTTACCTCTCCGCGCTGAGCCGCGAGCCCGCCCCCGCCGAACTCAAGGTCGCCGCCAGCATCGTTGGGGCCGAGATGTCCGAACAAGGCATCGCCGACCTCCTCTGGGTCGTGTGCATGCTCCCCGAATTCCAGACCATTCGCTGATCCCCATGAACTCCCCGCTGCCGCTTGACCCTTCCTTGCCCGAGCCGCTCGCTCGTCGCGAATTCCTGCGCATGCTCGCCGCCGCTGGCGCCGCGACGTTGTCGATGAGCGCGCCGCGCCTCCTCGCCGAGAGCGAGAAGGTCGTTCAGCCCGCCGCCACCGCCGACTCCGTCATCCTCATCTGGCTCGCCGGGGGCATGGCCGCGCCCGAGACCTTCGATCCGAAGCGCTACGCGCCTTACGAGAAGGGGCTCTCCTACGACCGCGTGCTCAGTACCTTCCCCGCGATTCCGACGTGCGTCGACGGCATCCGTATCTGCGAAGGACTCGAGAACATCGCGCAGGTCATGGACCGCGGCACGCTGATTCGCTCAGCAGTGCAGCCCGACCTCGGTACCATCCTCCATTCCCGCCATCAGTTCCATTGGCACACCGGCTACGTGCCGCCTCAGACCGTCGCCTGCCCGCACATCGGAGCCTGGATGGCCCGCGTGCTCGGTCCGCGCAATCCGGTGATGCCGGCCTTCATCAACATAGGTCAACGCCTTGAAGGCGTCGGCGAGAGCGAGGAGCTCAAGGCCTTCACGACCGCCGGTTTCTTCGGCGGCGAATACGGCCCGATGAATCTGCCGTTCCCCGAGGAAGCCGCCGCCGCCGTGCGTCCGCCCAAGGGGATGGATGCCGGACGTTTCGTGAACCGCGACCGCGAGTTCCGTCGGCTCGTCGACGCGACGCCCAGCCGTGACCTGCTCAGCGACCACCAGCATGAGTCGATGTTGCGCTCGATGGACAATGCCTATCGCCTGCTCAGCGCCAAGGAGCGCGCCGCGTTCGACATCTCTCTGGAGTCGCCCGAGGTCCAAAAAGATTATGACACCGGCCGCTTCGGCCGCGGCTGCCTGCTGGCCCGCCGCCTCGTCGAGAACGGCGCCCGCTTCGTCGAGGTCACCACTGAGTACGTGCCGTTCTTCCAGTGGGATACGCATGGCAAGGGCCATGAGACCGTCGCGAAGATGCATGCCGAGATCGACCGACCGATTGCGCGCCTCATCCGCGACCTCGAACAGCGCGGTCTGCTCGACCGCACCTTGGTCATCATCGCCAGCGAATTCAGCCGCGACGCCATGATTGAAGGACGACCTGGCTCCAAGGCCAAGGACCAGGCTTTCAATAAGTCCGGAGTCATGACCAGCCCCGACCATTACGGTCTGCACCGCCATTTTACCGGCGGCACGAGCGTCGTCATGTTCGGAGGCGGCGTGAAGAAAGGGCATATCTACGGCGCGACCGCCGACGAGCGTCCTCTGGTCGCGATCAAGGACCCCGTGTCGATCTCCGACATGCACGCCACGATCTTCCGCGCCATGGGCATCAGTCCCAAGACCGCATTCGATATCGAAGGCCGTCCGTTCTACGCGACCGTTGACGGCAAAGGCGTCCCAATCCCGATCTTCAGGAGCTGAGGGCGCGCAACGGTGCCGCATGGGCGCGCACGGCCGACTCGATGAGTTCGCCGGTGCGACGCATCGCTTCGGCGAGCGGCATCGTCGCTGGCTTGATCGGGATAAGTAGATCAAACTGAGCGCGCAGCGCGGCTGAGTCGTCGACCGAACCGGCGATGCCGACAATCTTTTTGCCGAGGCGACGCGCGAGGCGGGCGACGCCGACCGGACCTTTGCCTTGCAGGCTCTGTTCGTCGAGACGGCCTTCGCCGGTGACGACGAGGTCGGCGGCGGCGACGCGGGCTTCGAGTCCGACTTGCGTCGCGACCATATCGAAGCCGCTCACGAGCCGCCCGCCGAGGAAGGCCATCAGTCCGAAACCGAGTCCGCCGGCCGCGCCGGCTCCAGGCACATCGCGGGGATCCACGCCGAGGTCGCGACGCGCGAGGTCGGCCAGATGTTCGAGGCGTTGTTCGAACCAGACGAAATCGCGGACCCCTTTCTGCGGACCGTAGACGCGCGTGGCGCCGCGGGGGCCGAGCAGGGGATTATCCACGTCGCAGGCGACGATTAGCTCAATGGAGGGCAGGGTGGGGGGCTTCGCGAGCTGGTCGGCCTCCAGCACCGTCTCCAGTGTGGGGATAAAGGCCTGCCCGGATTTCTTAAAGGTATATCCTAGGGCGAGGGCGACCCCGAGGCCGCCGTCGTTGGTGGCGCTTCCCCCGATGCCGACCAGGATACGTCGGGCGCCTTTGGCGAGGGCCGATTGGATAAGGATTCCAGTCCCTAAAGTATTGGCTGTAAGTGGGTTAAGTTCTAAATCTTGGACGATGGCGAGTCCGCTGGCCGCACTCATTTCCATGACCGCCGTGGCCGAGCTGGCGACCCAGCCGAAGGGGGCTTTGATCGGCCTACCTTGGGCGTCCTGGGTGGCGCAAAGGGTCCATTCTCCGGCGAGGGCGGTGGTCATCGCTAGGGCAGTGCCTTCGCCGCCGTCCGCGATGGGGCAAAGATCGAATGATGCCATCGGAAAGGCCGTTTCCAGGCTATTTTTAATATGAAAACCCGCTTTTTCCGCCGGCAGGGAGCCCTTGAATTTGTCGTTGGCGATCAGGATACGCATCGTCCGGCCCCGCTATCCTCACCGTGGGGTCTTTCCTTTACAACCCGAATGGGGAACCGCACTTGATTTCCGGGGGCCCCGGCTTACATTATCCCCAAGGTTAGCCCTCTCCGGGGCTGCTTCCCCCGACCTTAATCTCAACTTAAGATACACGCTCATGCTGTCGCTCCGTCATACCACCCTCGTCTTCTCCCTGTGTGCGGCCTCCTTCGCCGTCGCCGCCGACGACGTCCAGCCGACCAAGGAAGGCCTCGAGTTTTTCGAGAAGAACGTGCGCCCGATTCTCAGCGATCGCTGCTACGAGTGCCACTCTGCCTCCAAGAATTCTTCCAAGGGCGGACTCATCCTGGATTCCCGCGACGGCGCCCTCAAGGGTGGCGACGAAGGACCTTCAGTCGTCCCAGGCAATCTCGAGAAGTCTCTCCTGATTAAAGCCGTTCGTTACACCGATCCAGAATTTGCGATGCCCCCGAAGAAGACGGGCGGCAAGCTACCTGACGACAAGATCGCGATCCTCGAAGAGTGGGTGAAGATGGGCGCGCCGATGCCTGCTGGCGGCGCTGCCAAACTCACCGGACTCACGGGTAAGGCCCGCGACCATTGGGCCTTCCAGCCGGTCACCAAGCCGAAGGTGCCCGAAGTGAAGAACAAGGCTTGGGTCAAGACGCCCATTGACGCCTTCGTCCTCGCCAAGCTTGAGGAGAAGGGCCTGCAGCCTAATCCGGCCGCCAGCCCCGAGTCCTTCCTCCGTCGTGTTTCCTACGACTTGATTGGCCTCCCGCCCACCTCCGAACAGGTGGACGCTTTCGAGAAGGCCATCCAGTCCGCGCAGCTCGTCGACTCGATGGCTCTGCGCTCTGGCAAGCCTGCCGGCGCCGTTGAAGCCGTCTACGCCAAGCAGATTGACGGACTCCTTGCCTCGCCTCACTACGGCGAACGCTGGGCGCGTCACTGGCTTGATACCGCGCGCTACTCCGACACCCGCGGTCTGCAGGTCGACCAGGGTGACAGCCTCTTCAAGGACTACCGTTTCGCCTACGCCTGGACTTACCGCGACTACGTCATCAACGCGCTCAACGACGACAAACCGTACGATAAGTTCATCGTCGAGCAGCTCGCCGCCGACCGCATCCCGGGAATCTCGCCTGACGATCCTCGCCTCGCTGCGCTCGGCTTCCTGACCGTTGGTAAGCGGTTCGACGATCCGAACGATATCATCGACGAGCGCATTGATACCACCACCAAGGCCTTCCTCGGTCTCACCGTGGCTTGCGCCCGCTGTCACGATCACAAGTTCGACCCGATTCCGATCAAGGACTACTACTCGCTGCACGGCATCTTCGCCTCGACCGTCGAGCCGCTACATCACCCCACGATCGCCGCCACCTCCAAGACCGCCGCCGCCGCACGCGCGGACTTCACCAAGCGCCTCAACCAGCTCCAGGACGAGCAGGTCGGTGGCTTCTTCCGCTACATGCGCGAGACCCGCGCCCGCTATGACAAGGAGATGGCCGGTCGCCTCATGATTGCCAGCGTCCGCCGCGGCTCCTCCGAGGCTGGCGAATATTCCGACCGCTACAAAATCGACCTCACCTCCGACGTCGATTTCGCGGCGATGCGCATCCAGAAGGATTCGCCGATTACCGGTCCTTTCTACGCCGCCGCCCAGGTGCCCGTCGTTTACTTCGCTGAACGCGCTCC
>CAINSX010000144.1 GCA_903853185.1 uncultured Opitutia bacterium | reverse complement strand
CGGATGACCTCGCGGACCTCGAGGCGGGAAGCGGCGTCGAGATTGCTCAGGGGTTCGTCGAGCAAGAGCAACTTCGGACGCAGGGCGAGCACGCGGGCGAGCGCGACGCGTTGCTGCTGGCCGCCGGAAAGTTCCTGCGGACGGCGCGAAGCCCAGCCATCGGCACCGACGAGTTTGAGCGCTTCCAGGGCGCGCGCCTTGATCTCGGCGGCGGAGAGCTTTTCGGTATCGAGCGAGAACGCGGCATTCTCGAGGACGGACAGGTGCGGGAAGAGCGCGTAGTTCTGGTGGACAAACCCGAAGCCGCGCTCGGCGGACTCGGCGAAGGTGATGTCGCGGTTATCCAGCAGCACCGTGCCTCCCTGGGATTCGATCTGTCCGGCGAGCACCTTGAGCAAGGTCGTCTTACCGCTGCCCGACGGGCCCAGCAGGCAGCAGAGCGTGCCCGACTCCACGACGAGGTCGACCCCCGCAAGGACGGGCGTCGTGCCGAGCTGGCGGCGCAGGCCGGTGAGGCGGAGGGTGGGCACGGCCGGAACCTAGGCATAAGCCCCTCCGGGGAGCAAGGTCGCCCGCCGCCTGTGAATGATTTCCCCGACCGCTTCGCCTTCCCACGCTTGCCACGGGGCAGGTTTCGGGCAATTTAACGGCTCCCATGCGTAACGACGACGAAGACGAGGACGAGAAGACCCCAGCCGCCCCCAAGGACGGCGGCCCGAGCTCCATGCTCATCCAGAAGAAGTTCCTCGAACAGCGGAAGATCTTCCTCTGGGGTGCGGTCGAAGACGCCTCCGCCCGCGACATCGTCGAGAAGCTCCTCTACCTGGACGGCATCGACCCCGGCAAGGAGATCACTTTCTACATCAATACCCCGGGCGGCTCCATCACCTCCGGCATGGCCGTCTACGACACCATCCGCATGATCACCTCCCCGGTGAAGGTCGTGGTCACCGGCATGGCCGCCTCGATGGGCTCCATCCTCCTTCAGGCCCCCAAGGAAAAGGGCAACCGCCTCCTCTTCCCCCATTCCCGCGTGATGATCCACCAGCCGCTCATCATGGGCCGCATCCAGGCCACGGCCGTGGACATCCACATCCAGGCCCAGGAGATGGAACGCCTCCGCTCCGAGCTCAACGAGATCCTCGCCAAGGCCTCGAAGCAGAAGATCGAGAAGGTCACCAAGGACACCGACCGTGACTTCTACATGAACGCCGAGGAGGCCATCGAGTATGGCCTCGCCGACGCGATCGTGAAGAAGCTCTAAGTCGCCCCCACGCGCATGGGCATCGGCGACCGGGCCTACATGCGAGATCGCTCCGCGCCACGCGAGCCGATCTCCATGACGGCATGGGTCGTCGGTATACTCGTCGGCTTCTTCATCCTAAGCCTCATCCAGGACTCCGCGCATGCGCACTTCCTCGACTGGATGGATCTCGACGAAAACCAGCCTAGCGTCTGGCAGTGGCTCACCTACGCCTTCCTCCACAAGGAATTCTGGCACCTCCTCGGCAACTGCCTCATCCTCTGGTGGACCGGTGCGACGGTCGAACAGGAACACGGTCCGGCCACTTTCCTGAAAGTCCTCGTCGGCGGTGCGCTCATCGGCGCGCTCACCTGGTATCTGACCGGCCTCGGCGGCCGCCATGACAGCGCGCTCATCGGCATCTCCGCCGGCGTCTACGCGCTGATGCTCGTCGCACTGCTCGATAAGCTCGACCACCAGATCACGCTGCTGCTGTTCTT
>CAINSX010000143.1 GCA_903853185.1 uncultured Opitutia bacterium | reverse complement strand
TGTCCTCGTTCCTGATGGCACTCGCGGTCTCCGCGATGCACAAGGGCCAGCTGAAGTCCTTCCGCCGCAATGTCCTCGGCGTGATCTTCTTCGGCCTGATCTTCCTGGGCTGTCAGGTCTTCGAGTTCACGCACTTCTACCATCAGGGCCTGACCATCCAGAACAGCGTGCTCGGTTCGACGTTCTACGTCCTCACCGGCACGCACGGCACGCACGTCGCCATCGGCGTGCTCTGGCTCATCCTGATGTATTTCTACAGCTTCACCGGCAAGCTCGGCGGTCACATGGGCGCCCTCGACGTCGAAGTCGCGGGCCTCTACTGGCACTTCGTCGACATAGTCTGGATCATCATCTTCACGGCGGTCTACCTCGTCGAGTACCTCGGGCCCAATGGCATCTGGGGCTCGGGTCTCCCGGCTGTCGCCAAGTAACCTACCTTTCCGACCATGTCCTCTTCTCACGAAGCCGCTCCCAGTCCTGATTTCCTCGCCGAGGAAGTCCGCCGCTACCACCACTTCATCGTGCTGGCCCTCTGGCTGGCCGTCGTCACCGGCGCCGAGATCGTGCTGATCTTCCTGCCGCTTCCGGTCGCAGTCGTCCTGACCATCCTGACCCTGATGTCCGCCGGCAAGTTCTTCGCGGTCATCCTGTGGTTCATGCACCTGATCTACGATAAGCGCCTGCTCTTCTGGTGCTTCTTCGCCGGCCTGGCGCTCGCCTTCGCGACTTACACCGCGATGCTCTGCCTGTTCTCGGCCGACCGTATCGACACCCGCTGGTTCAGCTAAGGTCGACGTCGATTGGTTGACGAAGGCCTCCGCTCTGGCGGAGGCCTTTTTCGTGCCCACGCTTGCGAGTCAGCCGAGGCTGGCTTCATATGCAGGGGATGAAGATCCCCCTCCACTGGCACACGGAGCCGCTGCTGCTGCTCCTGGTCGTCGGGGCGTGCTGGGCTCACGCGCTGATGTGCGGGCCGTATCGCGCGCGGCTCCTCCCGGGCCGGACGAAGTACCCCGTCTGGTACGCCGTGCGTTTCCATCTCGGCGTGCTGGTTGCCTATGTCGCCGTCGGCTCCCCGATCGATCAGATGGGCGAAGGCTTCCTGTTCTGGGCGCACATGTTGCAGCACATGTTGCTGATCTACATCTCCGCGCCCCTCATCGTGACGGGCCTGCCTCCGGAATTCATCGATGGCTTCCTGCTCGCAGGCCGACCCCGCCTCGCCCGGGCGCTGCGCGTGCTCACGCACCCAATCACGGGTGGGCTCATCTTCACGCTGTGCTTCTCCATGTGGCACTTTCCAGAGCTCTACGAAGCCGCCCTCCGCAGCCGACCGCTCCACGTCATTGAGCATTGGTCGATGTTTCTCCCCGCCATCCTCATGGTCTGGCCGCTATTCTCGATGTCCGCCACGTTGCCGCGCATCGGCTACGGCCAGGCGATGTTCTATTGCTTCGCGCTGATGGTCGCCGACCTGCCGCTCTGGGCGGTGCTCATCTTTGGCGATCACCCGATTTACGAAACCTACCGCTTGGCTCCGCGCATCAGCGCCCTTACGGCCTCGTCGGACATGATCCTAGGCGCCGTGGTGATGAAGGGCTTCAACGAGGTCTTCGCCCTCTGCTGCATGGCTTACGCGTTCTTCGCGTGGTATCAGCGCGACCGCTGAGCTGGCTCAGTGGCGCGAAGCGCGCCGGAGGAGGAGCCAGGCTATGCAGACCACCGCGACGTTCGGTAGCCAGATGAGGAGGTCGGGCCGCAGGTCCGGGTCCTTCACGTAGGCGGCCATCGAGGTGAGCAAGTAATAGGACAGGGCGACGCCGAGGGCGACAGCTGCGTTGACGAAGGTCTCTGACCGGCCCACGCGGACGGCGAGCGGCACCGCTAGGAAGGCGAGCGAGAAGACCGAGAAGGCACCCGCGAGGTGGGACATCAGCTGTGTCGTGGCGAGCATCTGGCCGCGCTCCTTTTCCTTGAGGGTGGCTTTCTCTGGGACCTGCCAGCCTTTGTCCATGGCGTCGAGGAGCTCGGAGGTCGTAAGCCAGCGCAGCTTGCGTTGGAAATTCCCGCCGTCCTTGAAGATGCCCGAAGCAGGGAATTCCAGTTGGGTGGTCCCGGCGGTCGTGAAGGAGGAGGGGCGATCGAAGTTCTCATCGCCGGCTTGGCGCTTCTCGAGGCGGGCATCGGTCAGCGTCACCCGCAGGATGCCTTCGCCCTTGTTATTAATGGCCGGAGCGAGGCGCGCCTCGCGCGCATGGATTGCCTGCGTCAGGCGTCCATGCTCGTCGACGCTCCAGAGCCAGAAGTCGCGCAGCACCTCGCCGTCACGTTCCGCGGCGCGGATCACCATGCCGGGAAACTGGCGGTTGAGTTTTCCGGGCACGATCACGGAAGCGGGATTGTCCTTGGCGGAACCCACCAGCAAGCGTCGGTACTCAGTGTTACAATAAGGGGCGACCTCGAGATTAAGCCAAGCTGAGAGCACCGCGAGGGCTCCGGCGAAAAGGAGTGCGGGTCGGGCGATGCGTCCGAGGCTGCGCCCGCTGGCCTTCATGGCGGTGAGCTCCTGCTGTGAACTCATCCGGCCGAACGCGATGAGCACGCCAGTCAGTAGGCCGAGGGGTAGCGCGTAAGGCAACACGCCCGGGAAGAGGAGGCCGACAAGTTCTAGTCCTTCCCAGCCGCTGACGCGGCCGGTCGCGATAGCGCTCGAGACCTGCGTCAGGATATTACCTGCGACCATCACGAACACAAACGCGCCCGTGGCGGCCCCGCCGGCGACGACGGTTTCGGTTAGGACGTGGCGGTCAAGGAGGCGCACCTCAGCATCCAAGCCGACCCAGCCCGACTCTCCAAGGCGAAAGGCTCAGGGCGCGGCCTTCTGATCCAGGTCGGCCGGCAGCCCAGGGCCGCGGACAGACTCGATCTCGCCGGTGCGCAGCCAGCCTGTCTTGCCGTCGGCCGTCGTGACGCGGACATGTCCATTGAAGGGACGACCGGTCCGGACGACATCGCCCTCGGCGACGGCGTTCAAGGGTTCGCCGAACTGCGTCGGCGTGAGTCGCAAAGAGAGCTCGGTCTTGCGGACGACCGCCCGGGCGGAAAGCGAGCGACTGCCCCACAGGCCCGGGATGCAGAGCGCGAACACGGTCAATGCAATCAGTCGGGCACGATGGTTGGCTTCGGTCGCGGAGCGTCGGCGGAGGCGAGGCACGATGACGCAGAGGAAGGCGACCCAGAAGGACACGGTGGCCAGGATGAGCCACGCGTCGGCGGTCAGGAACGAGGCGTAGTTCTCAGACCAGGTGAGCGCGGGGCGTTCGGTGCCGCCGGCGTTCAGCGCATGCCGGATGCCGGCGAGGGCAACGGGGTCACGCGGGTCGAGCAGGAGCGACCGCTCCCAGCAGACCATCGCGCGGCCTTTACGGCCGAGCCGCCATTCGGCGTTGCCGAGCGCAGAGAGTCTTGCGGCAGTGACGCCTTCCGTCCGGGCTTCGTCAGACCACTTCTCGACGGCGGTTGCATAGTCGCCCTTGGCATAGGCGGTTTCGGCGGCGGACGGCATAACGTCGGCGGCAGAGAGGGACGCCACCCAACAGAGGAAAAGGCAGGCGAAGGACCTCATAGCTGGGCAAGAAGTCGGCGGACGAGCGCGAGCGCGGCGGTGTCTTCATCCGCGGTGGCTTTCGGCACATCCGCGGCGAAGCGTTCGCCGAAAGCGCGGAGGAATAGGCCGTCGAGCAGGGTGCGGCCAGCGCCAGGGAGGGCGCGTTCGACGTCGCTCTGGGTCATCGCCGCTTCTTCGGCGCCGAGCAGCGCAGCGCTCCCGACCTGGAGGGCGCGGACGGCGGATAGGGCGAAGGCACGGTGGTCGCCTTGGCGTCGGGCGTTCTCCGCAGAGGCGAGCGACGCGCGTAGGATGGAGCGGGCGCGCCGGCGAATCCGGATCTCAGGGTGGGCCGCAAGGTAGCCGAGATACACCGTCGCGGCCGTCAGCGCGATGAGCAGAGTGACGAGGAGTCCGTTGCCGGACCAAAAGGTCGTCGACGCCGCAAGCGGAGCCGAGGGCGTGCCAAGGAAGAGCGCCGAGGTGCGGCGGGGTTCCGGCTCAGCCAGGCCGGTCACGGTCTTCTTCTTCGTATCCGCCGGCGCCGAGGGGTCGGCGGTGATGAGGTCGACCTTCGCCGGCGCGGTACCAGTGACGATCACCTCGATGGGTTTGAATTCAACGCGACCATATTGCTTCGTCAGCGGATTGAACGTCGAAAAGCGGATGGTCGGCGTGAGTAGCTTGCCAGGAAGGCGCGGGACGAGCGTGTAGACGAAGAAGCGCTGCTCCTCGGAGTGCCGTCGGCGTTCCTGGGCCGGCAGGATATCCCACTGTTCACTGCTCGGTATCTCGGGCGTGATCAGGCGGTCGAGATTGCCGGTGCCGGTGAGGATGGCGCGCAGGCGGATGGGTTCGCCGACTTCAGGTTTGTCCTTGGAGACCTGCACGGCTTCCGCGGCAAAGGTGCCGATGGCGCCGGTCCAGTCGGCCGGGCGGCCGCGTTCGGGGACATGTTCGACGGTGAGCTTGCGGCGGAAGGCGTAGGGCCGATCCCGGCCACTGTTGCTGAAGGCATTGATCTGGGCGCCTTGGATAAGCATGGTGCCGTTGAGCGCGAGCTCGCTCACGCCATCGCGGATCGGGGTCAGTTCGAAAGTCGTTTGCATGCCCTGACCGAGTTCCTCGGGCAGCGGCTGTCGGTCGGTCGTCACGGAGAAGGTGAAGCCTTCTGCCACCGATTCGAGGCCGAAGCTGGCCACGACGGTTTCCTCTTCGCCGCCGCGCATGCGGATTGCGCCGCGGATGAGTTCGCCGACGTAGAAGGTGCGGTCAGGGATGACGAGCTCGGCGCGCGCCTGGGCGGTCCGGCGGTAGGCCACGCTCTTGTTAACCATGAGTTTGATCTCCGGTACGGCGACCATCTTGCGGGCGAAGCGCAGGTTGAAAGCCGGGATGATGTATTCGCCTTCCTGTTCCGGAGCGACGCCGGAGTAGTTGATCGTGGCCTCGTTGGAGTCCGAACGGACGATCTGTCCGGAGAGGCGCAAGGCCATACCGCGAGGGGGACGAATTTCCTTTCCTGCCTGTTGGGCGCCGCCGAGGACGACGTCGGACTCGACGATGATCTGCAGGCGGAAGGGCTGGCCAGGGGCGGTGACGCGCGGAGTGATCTCCCAACTGACGCGATCCTCCGCCGCGGCGGTGAGGCCGAGGAGCAGGGCGAAGCAGAGCGAGAAGAGGCGACGCATCTCAGTAGTCCTTACCCTTCTTTTCGTTGGCCTTGCCGCCGCTGCCGCCCTTGCCGTCCTGTCCGCCCGCCGGCATCTTGCGGCCGAATTCGTTCTTCAGGCCTTCGAGAGAGCCGCGGGCTTCTTGTTCAGTCATCTTCTGTTCCTCTCCGGGCTTACCCTTCTTAGGGTCGCCTTTGCCGGACTTCGGCTTCTGGCGCTCGGGCGGGAGAAAGTTCTCGTCGTCATCGTCATCACCTTCGGCATTCTGGGGCAGCTTGTCGTCGGGGATACGCTTCACGAGTTCCTGGATGACGGCACGGAGCTCCTCGAGCTTCTTGCGCTGGGCTTCGATGGCTTCCTCGAGGGCGGTAGTCTCGCGTCGGAGGGTGCGCAGGAGTTCCTCGATGGCGTCGGCGTTGGCCTTGGCCTGCACGTCAGTGGCGTCCAGTTCGTGGGCGCCGCGGAAATCTCCGACGGAGCGGGTCCAGGCGACGACGACACCATTGCGCTTAGTGACCATGGCTTCCTCCTTCGGGATGAGCTTTTTGATCGTGCGGAAAGTGTTGATGCCGCCGCCGAGCGCGGACGTGGCCGGGACGTAGTCCGGTTCGCGGTTTTCGGCCTTGGCCTTGTCGATCAGTTCAATCTGATCCTTCATGTCCGAGATGTCTGCGTCGGCCGCCTCGAGGTAGGAGCGCGCGATGGAAAGTTCGGTCACGTCACCGGCGGTCTTGCCGCCGAGGACGGCCTTGCCCTTACCGAAGCGCACGTGTCCGAGGTTGTGCAGTGCGGGCGGGCGGAGTGGGTCGAGGTCGCGGCCGAGCGAAGCCCGGAGCGCGTCTTCAGCACCGGCCAGGTCACCTTCGGCGAGGCGCTGGGTGCCTCGGTTATGGAGTTCGCGCGCGTCGAGCTTGGCGAGATCGTCGCTGGGCGCCTTGTCGGCGGCCAGGCTGGCTGACATCAGGAAGAGCAACGGAAGCAGGTTTCTCATGGTCAGGCGGTCTTGCGGCGGGTGGAGATGAGTGACTCAAGGACCAGCAGGAAGAGGGCGGCGCCAATGAACCATTCCTCGCGCGGGATACCGCGGCGCCCCGCGGCTCGTTCGTCGGTGCCGGCTTGGATCGCGAGACGCAACGCTTCCATACCTTCGCCGCCTTGGCCGAGGCGAACGAAGCGGCCGCTCGCGGCTTCGGCGATCGCGCCGAGGGTCTTCTCGTCGAGACGGCTGAGGACTTCCTCGCCATTCTTGTCCTTCAAGGTCTCGAGCGAGCCGATGGTACTGATGACGCGGATTGGTCCGCCCGAAGGGGTGCCGACGCCCACGGTATGCACGACGAGCCCCTTGCGTTTGAGCTTCTTCGCCATCTCAATGCCGCCGGCTTCGAGGTCTTCGCCGTCGGTGAGGATGATGAGTAGCTTACGATTACGATTGGAGTAGAAGGCTAGCTCGGACTCCTCGATCGCGCGGCCGATGTCGGTGCCAGGGACCTGGATGCTGCCGGTGTCGGTCTCCTCGAGGGTGCGGAAGAACGCGTCGTAGTCGCGCGTCAGCGGGCATTGGAGGAACGCCTGGCCGGCGAAGGCGACGAGCCCGACGTTGCCGGTGCCCTTGCGGCGGATGAAGTTGGCGATCGCGGCTTTGGCACGCGCGAGGCGCGTGGGGCTCATGTCGGAGACCAGCATCGACTTCGAGACATCGAGCGCGAAGACCACGTCCTCGGTGGCGCCTTTCTGCTGGGAGGTCTCGACGCCCCAGCGCGGGCCAGCGAAGCAGGCGATGAGCAGCGCGAAGGCGAGCGAGAGGGCGATATCCTTCGCGCGGCGGCGCGCGGAGGAATAACCGGCGGTGAGGCGTTCGAGCAGGCGCGCGGCCGCGAAGCCGGCGAGGCCTCGGCGCCGACGGCGCTCGGCCCAGCAGAGGGCGACGAAAAGGAGGAGGCCGCCGGTGATGGCGCCGGCCAGGATCCAGGGCTGCTCGAAATGGAAATCAGCGGTGTCCATGGATTAGGGTGCGCGCGGGCGGAGGAGACCCCAGCCGAGTTCGAGGAGCAGGAGCAGCCCGGCGAGGCCGGCCCAGACGAGGCGGTAGCTTTCGTAGACGACGGATTCGCGGATGCGCACCTCAGTGCGCTCGAGACGGTCGATCTCCTCGTAGACGCGGCTCAACTGGTTCACGTCGAGCGCACGGTAGAAGCGGCCGTTGGCGACCTTGGCCATCTTGCCGAGCATCTCGTAGTTGGCCGGGTTGATGGTCTGCATCGGGATCGTCTTACCGAGGACGTCGCGGTAGAGCTGGCCGGTGCGCGTGTCAAAGCGCGGCAGGACGGTGGGCTCATCCTTGCCCAGGCCGATGCAATAGAGGCGGATGCCAAGGGCGGCGGCGAGCTCGGCGGCCGGCACGGGCAGGATGGCCTTGCTCATGTTATCGTCCCCATCGGTGAGCAGGATGATGACCTTAGAGCCCTTGCCCTTCGTGTTCTTCATGCGGTCGACGGCCATCGCGAGGGCCTCACCGATGGCGGTGCCGGTCTCTTGGACGATGCCGATGTGCATCCGGTCGATGCCTTTCTCGACCCAGATCTTATTGATCGTGAGCGGGCTCAGTAGGTAGGGCTTGCCGGAGAAGACAACGGCGCCGATGCGGTCATCCGGACGCTTCGAGAGGAAGTCGTAGATGACGCTCTGGCTTGCTTGCCAGCGCGTAACTTCAGCGCGCGGCGTGCTCATGTCCAAGGCCATCATCGACCACGAGAGGTCGACGACCAACATGATGTCGAGGCCTTCGGTCTCACGTTCGATCTCCTTGTTCGCAGTCCGTGGGCCGGCGAGCGCGATGATGAGCAGGGCGGCGGTAAGGAGGCGAAGGAAGGCGCGCAGGCGGCCGCTCTGTTCGCGTACCGGCCGGCCGAGGCCTTCGAGGAGTGAAGTGTCGGGATAGGTCAGCGCCGCGGCTTTGCCCACGCGTCCGCGTAGCCACGAATACAGCGGCAGTAACGCGAGCAAGAGCAGCGCCCACGGGTATTGGAATTCGAAGCCGAGGTCCATCAGGCGTGGTCCCTTCTGGGTAGGGGCGGCGGCCCCGGCAAGGGCGGCGGCATATCAGGCGCGGCCGGGCGCGGCTTAGGCGGGACGAGGGGCGCGACGACTGGCTTGGCGAACGTACGCCGCGCGTCCTCGACGCGCTTCGCGGCCTCACGCAGCCCGTCGACGAGCAGGGGGACCTCGAGTGAGGCACCGGCGAACTTCGCCGCGTCGGCGCTGCGGAGCGCGGCGAGTAGCGGTTGACGCGCTGGCAGGAATACGGGCAGGCCGGCGAGCAGCGGGATGAGCTCTTCGGTTGAAAGGGAGGCGGCAGCGCGCGGCTCAATCGCGGCTAGGTAGCCGCGGAACGCCCGCGTGGCCTGCGCGATCGCTTCGGCGGCTGGCTGGGATTCGGCGAGACGCAAGGCGAGTTCGAGCTGTGCGATCGGAGCCAGCCCGGCCGGTCCTTTGCGGAGGAAGCGTCGGAGGGCAACGGCGGCGAGGGTGAGTAGCCCGAGTGCGATGAGGCCGAGGGCCCAGTTGGATTCCCAGGCCGATGGCGGGATCGGCGGCTTAGGTCCCTGCAGGACGAATGGGGCTTCTTCGAGGGCGAGGAACATCAGCGTCGGCGGCGGCGGCGTTCGAAGAAACGGGAGAGGGTGGGCGCCACCGCGTCGTCGGCATCGAGGCGGGCGACGTCCATGCCCGCGCGGGCCAGGCCGGCGGCGGTCTCGGCGAGGCGGGCTTCGGCGTTGGCGGCGAAGGTCCGGCGCACGCGCTCGGACCCGGTGTCGACCTCGCGGATCTCGCCGGTCTCGGCATCCTGCAAGGCGACCATGCCGACGTCGGGTAGCTCGCGTTCGCGGGCGTCGACCAGTTGGACGCACGCGGTGTCGTGGCGCGCGTTAAGTTCGCCGAGCGCGGCGGCCATGGCGTCAGCGCCTTCCGGTCCGGCGAGGAAGTCGGAGACCACGAAGACCATTGAGCGCCGCTTCAGCGCCCGGCCCAGTCGGCGCATCGGTTGCGTGAAGGAGGTGCGGCGCGAGGCGGGACGGAATTCGAGGACGTCGCGGATAAGGCGGAGCACGTGGCGTCGGCCCTTCTTCGGGCTCACCCAGAGCTCTTCGCGTTCAGTGAAGAGCAGCAAGCCGACCTTGTCGCCCGCCTTGAGCGCGGAGACGGCGAGGCAGGCCGCAACGTCAGCCGCGCGTTCGCGGATCGTCGCGTCGCCGGAGCCGAACGAAGAGGAGCCTGAGATATCTACCGCGATCACCATGGTGAGCTCGCGCTCCTCGCGGTGGAGCCGGATGAAGGGCTTACCCGTGCGTGCGGTCACATTCCAGTCCATCGAGCGCACGTCGTCGCCCGGGACGTATTCGCGCAGTTCCTCGAAGTCCGTGCCGCGGCCCTTGAAGCGCGAGAGGTAGGCGCCGACCATCGCGTCGTTGACCGCGCGCGTGGCGACGATCTCGACGCGCTGGGCGCGGCGGAGGGTCTCCTGCGGGTGGGTCGGGACGGGCTGGGCCACGGTCGCCGGGATCGCTTAGGGAACGCTGACGGCGTCGAGCACGCGGCGCACGATGGCGTCGGCGTCGACCCCTTCGGCGTCGGCTTCGTAGGTGAGGATGAGGCGGTGGCGGAGGACGTCGGGAGCGATGTCCTTCACGTCCTGCGGGGTCACGTGGTCACGGCCCTGCAGGAAGGCCCAGGCCTTGGCGGCGAGGGTGAGGTTGATGGTCGCACGCGGCGAGGCGCCGAACTGGAGGAACTTCGCGAGGTCCGGGCCGCCCGGGTGCTGGCCGCGGGTGGCGAGCACGAGCGAGACGATGTAGTCGCGGATCGGGTCGGCGACGTGGATGGCGTCGACGGCCTTGCGGGCCTCGAGGATCTCTTCCTTCGAGATGACCGCTTCGACGTCGAGCTTCGGTGACGTGGTGGCCATCGCGTCGAGGATCTTACGTTCTTCTTCGCGCGTCGGGTAGCCGATGTTGAGCTTCAGCATGAAGCGGTCGACCTGGGCTTCGGGGAGCGGGTAGGTGCCTTCTTGGTCGATCGGGTTCTGGGTCGCGAGGACGAGGAACGGCGTGGGGAGTTTGTGTGTCTCGCCGCCGAGCGTGACCTGTCGTTCCTGCATCGCTTCGAGGAGCGCGGACTGCACCTTGGCGGGGGCGCGGTTGATTTCATCGGCGAGGACGAAGTTCGCGAAGATCGGGCCGCGCTTGGCGTTATAGTCGCCGGTCTTCGGGTCGTAGATGAGCGTGCCCACGATGTCGGCCGGCAGCAGGTCGGGCGTGAACTGGATGCGCGAGAAGTCGGCGTGGACGGTCTGCGCGAGGGTGCGCACCGAGAGCGTCTTCGCGAGCCCCGGCACGCCTTCAAGGAGGACGTGCCCGTTGGCGAGGAGGCCGATCAGCAGGCGGTCGACGAGGTATTGCTGGCCGACGACGACACGGGCGACCTGTTCGCGAAGGCGCGGCACCCAAGTGCCGGCGGCGTTGATGTTAGTGGACATGGGGGTGGGGAAGGGGCGCGCGGGGTGGCGCGTTCGGCGGATCTCCGCCCACTTGTCAGCGTCCGGCAGAGCCGGTTTCGTCTCTGAATTAGCAGGACAGCCGGGACTTCTCAACCGCAGCCTTTATAAAAGCAGCGAAGAGGGGGTGGGCGCGGTCCGGACGAGACTTGAATTCTGGGTGGTACTGGACCCCGACCATCCAGGGGTGGTCCTTGACCTCGACGATTTCGACCAAACCGCTCTGGGGGTTGGTCCCCCCGACCATCAGGCCGGCGGCCTCGAGCTGGGCGCGGTAGGCGTCGTTATATTCGAAGCGGTGGCGGTGGCGTTCCTTGATATTGTCCGTGCCGTAGGCGGCCCGGGCCCGGCTGCCGGGGGTCAGGGCGCAGTCGTAGGAGCCGAGGCGCATCGTGCCGCCCTTGGTCACCACGCTCTTCTGCGATTCCATGAGATGGATGACGGGGTTCTTGGTCTCCGGGGCGAACTCGGTCGAGTGGGCGTCCTTGAGGCCGAGGACGTGGCGTGCGTATTCGATGACGGTGATCTGCATGCCGAGGCAGAGGCCGTAGAAGGGGACCTTGCGTTCGCGGGCGAACTGGGCGGCGATGATCTTGCCTTCAATGCCGCGGTTGCCGAAGCCGCCCGGGACGAGGATGCCGTCGAGGCCTTCGAGTTGCGCGGTGCCCTTGGTCTCGAGGTCTTCGGCGTCGATGCGCACGACCTCGACGGCGGTCTCGTTGGCGATGCCGCCGTGCGTGATGGATTCGTAGACGGATTTGTACGCGTCCTGCAGCTCGATGTATTTGCCGACGACGCCGACGCGCACGCGGTGCTTCGGCTCGAGGAGGCGGCGGACGATCTCGCGCCACGGCGTGATGTCGATCGGCTGGCACTGCAGGCCGAGGCGCTTGACGACGACCTCATCGATGCGCTGCTCGGCGAGCTGCATCGGGAGTTCGTAGATGGAATGCTCGACGTCGCGGCATTCGAACACGGCGTCGAGGCCGACGTTGCAATACAACGAAAGCTTCTGGCGGTTATCCTCGCCGATAGGCCGGTCAGTGCGGCAGACGAGCAGGTCAGGCTGGATGCCGATCTCGCGCAACTTCGCAACGGACTGCTGCGAGGGCTTCGTCTTGAGCTCGCCGGCGGCCTTGATGAAGGGCACCAGCGTGCAATGCAGGAAGGCCACGTTCTCGCGGCCGGCGTCGTGCTGGAACTGACGGAGCGCCTCGAGGAAGGGCAGGCCTTCGATGTCTCCAGTGGTGCCGCCGATCTCGGTGATGAGCACGTCGACCCCTTCGCCGCCCTTGAGGATGCGTTCCTTGATTTCGTTGGTGACGTGCGGGATGACCTGCACGGTCTTGCCGAGGTAGTCGCCGCGGCGTTCCTTCTGGATGACGGTCTCGTAGACCTGGCCGGAGCTGAGGCTGTTGAGGCGCGAGAGTTCGCCCGAGGTGAAACGTTCGTAGTGACCGAGGTCGAGGTCGGTCTCGGCGCCGTCGTTGAGCACGTAGACCTCGCCGTGCTGGTAAGGGCTCATGGTGCCGGGATCGACGTTGAGGTACGGGTCGAACTTCTGGATGCGCACCTTGAGGCCGCGGCATTCGAGCAACGCGCCGAGGGCGGCGGCGGTGAGGCCTTTACCTAGGGAGGAGATGACGCCGCCGGTGACAAAAATATACTTCATGGAAAGGGTCGGGGTGGCTGGGGGCGGATAAAAACGAAAAGACCGGCAGGTCCTGTGACGGAGAGCCGGTCTGGACTTTCGAATTGCATGGCCGAAAAAAACCATGGCAAGCGGTTTTTCCGGGCCGGACCGTCCCGCGGGATCCACCCGGCGTCCGGCCTGCCCCGGGCGACGCCGGGGGCCTATGAGGGTTTTTCACACCCCGGGGCTTTCCCGCTAATACCTCCCCTTTGGCCCGCCTCCGTGGTGGGAAGGGGAGCGAGTCCCTATTTGATGACTTTTGCATCCCGTCCCCGCTCCGCCATGTCCGCCAGCTCCTGTTGTTCCTCCTGCCGTCCCTCTTCCATCGGGAAGAAGGTCGTCATGGCCCTCACCGGCCTCGTCCTCGCCGGCTTCGTGCTCGGCCACATGACGGGCAACCTGCTGATGTTCAAGGGCCCCGAGGCCATCAACGCCTATGCCGCCTGGCTGCACGCCAACAAGGGTCTGCTCTGGGGCGCCCGCACGGTCCTGATTATCAGCGTTTTCGCCCATATCTGGGTCGGTATCCAGCTCGCCTTAGAAAATCGCGCCTCCCGTGACGGTGGTCCGGCCGACGACGCCACCCGCCGCGCGACGATCGCTTCCCGCACGATGCCCTACTCGGGCGTGGTTATCCTGGGCTTCGCCATCTTCCACCTGCTGCATTACACCTTCCGCACGGTGGCCCTCGGCGGCGTCACCTTCGGCGACGACGTCTATAAGATGCTGATCGCCGGTTTCTCCAATAAGCCGGTCTCGTATTTCTACATCGTGAGCATGCTGCTCCTTTGCCTGCACCTCAGCCACGGCGTGAGCAGCGTGTTTCAGACCCTCGGTCTGCGTAACGAGCGCTGGCGCTCCCGTCTCGACGGCCTGGCTCTAGCCTACGCCTGGATCATCGCCCTCGGCTTCATCTCCATCCCTCTCGCCGTGCTCACCGGCTGTCTGAAGTAATCCCCAGCGCCCGTAACCCCCATGAATCTCGACTCGAAGATCCCCGCCGGCCCGCTGGCCGATAAGTGGAATAATCATAAGGCGAAGCTCCGCTTGGTGAACCCGGCCAACCGCCGCAAGTACCACGTCATCGTCGTCGGCTCCGGCCTCGCCGGTTCCGCCGCCGCCGCCTCGTTCGCCGAGATGGGCTACGAGGTCTCCTGCTTCTGCTACCAAGACAGCCCGCGCCGCGCGCACTCGATCGCCGCCCAGGGCGGCATCAACGCCGCGAAGAACTACCAGAATGACGGCGATAGCGTCCGCCGACTCTTCCAGGACACCATCAAGGGCGGCGACTACCGCGCCCGCGAAGCCAACGTCTACCGTCTCGCCCAGGTCTCCACGAGTATCATCGACCAATGCGTCGCGCAGGGCGTGCCTTTCGCTCGCGAATACGGAGGCCTCCTCGCCAACCGCTCCTTCGGCGGCGCCCAGGTTTCCCGCACCTTCTACGCCCGCGGCCAGACCGGCCAGCAGCTGCTCATCGGCGCCTACTCTGCGCTCTCCCGCCAGATCGGCCTCGGCACGGTGAAGATGTACACCCGCCACGAGATGCTCGACCTCGTCCTCGTCGACGGCAAGGCCAAGGGCATTGTCACGCGAGACCTCGTCACGGGCGCGGTGGAATCTTGGTCCTCCGATGTCGTCGTGGTCTGCACCGGCGGCTACGGCAACGTGTTCTATCTCTCGACCAACGCCCAGGGTTGCAACGTCACCGCGACGTTCCGCGCCCACCGCCGCGGCGCCGGCTTCGCGAATCCCTGCTATACGCAGATTCACCCGACCTGCATTCCGGTGCACGGCGAAGACCAGTCTAAGCTCACGCTGATGTCGGAGTCGCTCCGCAATGACGGACGCGTCTGGGTCCCGAAGAACAAGGCCGACTGCGCCAAGCCCGCCTCCGAAGTCCCCGAAGAGGCCCGTGATTATTTCCTCGAACGCAAGTACCCGAGCTACGGTAACCTCGCCCCGCGCGACATCGCCTCCCGTGCCGCCAAGGAAGTCTGCGACGAAGGCCGCGGCGTCGGCCAGGTGGTCGACGGCAAGCGCCTCGGCGTCTACCTCGACTTCTCCGCCGCGATCAAGCGTCTCGGCGAGTCCGAGGTCCGCGCCCGCTACGGCAACCTGTTCGACATGTACGAGAACATCACTGGCGAGAACGCGTACAAGCAGCCGATGCGCATCTTCCCCGCCGTGCACTACACGATGGGCGGCCTCTGGGTGGACTATAACCTGCAGTCCAATATCCCCGGTCTGTTCGTTGGCGGCGAAGCCAATTTCTCTGACCACGGTGCCAACCGCCTCGGCGCGTCCGCGCTCATGCAGGGCCTCGCCGACGGCTACTTCGTGCTCCCTTACACGGTCACCGATTACCTCGCGGGCGAGAAGTCTGGCAGCCGCCCGTCCAACGACGCCCCGGAATTCAAGGCCGTCGTCAAGGACGTCAACGACCGCGTCGCGAAGCTCCTTTCGATCAACGGCACGAAGTCTCCGCGCTATTACCACAAGGCGCTCGGTAAAATCACCTGGGAGAAGTGCGGCATGGCCCGCGATAAGGCCGGCCTCGAAGGCGCCATCCGCGACCTCCAGGCACTCCGCAAGGATTTCTGGGAGAATGTGAAGGTCGTCGGCTCCGGCGACGCCCTCGCCCCCGAACTCGAACGGGCTGGTCGCGTGGCCGACTTCCTCGACTTCGGCATCATGATGTGCCTCGACGCGCTCAAGCGCGAAGAGTCCTGCGGCGGCCACTTCCGCACCGAGTTCCAGGACGCCGGCGAGGCGAAGCGCGACGACGCGCAGTTCGCCCACGCCGCCGTTTGGGAATGGACCGGCGACGGCCAGCTCCCCGCTCGACACATCGAGCCCCTCGTCTACGAGGAGACCCAACTTTCCACCCGCTCTTACAAGTAATCACCATGGTCCAGGACAACGGAAAAGAACCAACCCTCGCGCTCAAGCTGCGCGTCTGGCGTCAGCGCCGCGGCCAGCCCGGCGCCTTCGAGGAGCACTCCCTCGCCGCCGTGCCGACCTCGGCCTCGTTCCTCGAGATGATGGACATGCTCAACGAGCAGCTCATCAAGGCGGGCAAGGACACATTCGCCTTCGACCACGACTGCCGCGAAGGCATCTGCGGGATGTGCTCGATGACGATCAACGGTATGCCCCACGGTCCCATCCCGGGCGTGACGACCTGCCAGTTGCACATGCGCAACTTCCGTGACGGCGAGACGATCACCGTCGAGCCGTGGCGTGCCCGCGCCTTTCCTGTCCTCAAGGATCTCGCGGTCGACCGCTCTGCCTTCGACAAGGTGATCCAGTCCGGCGGCTTCATCACCGTCCGTACCGGCTCCGCCCCCGAGGCCAACAATATCCCGGTGCCCAAGCCCATCGCTGATGAGGCCATGGACGCCGCGGAATGCATCGGTTGCGGCGCTTGCGTCGCTTCCTGCAAGAACGGCTCCGCGATGCTCTTCGTCGGCGCTAAGATCAACCACCTCAATATCCTGCCGCAGGGCCAGGCCGAACGCGACCGTCGCACCCTCTCCATGGTGAAGACCATGGACGAAGCCGGTTTTGGCAACTGCAGCAACTATGGCGAGTGCCAGGCGCATTGTCCGAAGAGCATCACGCTCGACGTCATCGCCAAGCTCAACCGCGACTATCTCCGCGCCCGCGTGAAGGAGTTCTTCTCCTCCACCGGTAAGCCTTCCAAGGGCGGAGACTGAGCGCGA
>CAINSX010000142.1 GCA_903853185.1 uncultured Opitutia bacterium | reverse complement strand
TCCTTCGGATGAGGTGAGCGTGTCACGCGTGACCGCGGTGCCCGTGCCGCCACCGCGAGCGCTCGGCTGATCACCGTGGCGGGTTGCGGTCAGTCGGCTCGCACGTGGCATCCATCATCCTTCCCAAGTCGCACCCACTCGGTGCGCATCGTCGCCTGCGCGGAACGCCACACCCGCGTCGAAGACATCCAGAAAGCATAACACCATGAAGTTTTCTCTCCTTGCTGAGCGCACCACGCGTGCCGCTCTTTTCTCCCTCCTGGCGCTCGGCGCTTACACCGAAGCCCAGGCTTGTCCCTGCGGTTGCGTCAAGATCTGCGTCAACAGCCTCGCTGACCTTCCGGCCACGAGCGAAGCCGCGCCATACGTCCTGGACCTGCGATTCGATGCCATCGACCAGAATGAGCGCAATGACGCCGCCCACGCCCACTGGTATGGCTCTCACTTCCTCACGACCGCCACGGTCGAGACGAAGCTGGGCGGCCAGACCTGGTATCTGGCGATCCCGCGCATCGAACGTCATCTGCATACCGATAAGACGGCAGTCGGGGCGACCAATTACAGCCAGACCGTCGTCGGCCTCGGTGATATCGTCGTAGGTACGCGTTTCGGCTGGAACGGTTTCACCGTCAATGCCGGCGTCAAACTGCCGACGGGCAAGAGCGACATCCTGTTCGCCGACCCTGATGGCGGGCTATCGCGTCGCTACCTGCAGATTGGCACGGGTTCGACCGACGTGCTGGCCGGCATCCGCAAGGACTTCGGCGTGACCGGATCCGCGCTGTCCGAATTCGTCCAGTTGCAGGCCCAAGGTTCCGTGCTTTCGGACGCGGACTTCCGTCCGGGAACCACGCTGTCGCTCGATGCAGGCCTTCGTTACCAGCTCACGGACAAGCTGGCCGCCTCATTGCAGGGTTCTTTGCTCCGTCAGTTCCGCGATAAGAATATCATGCGCCTCGATCCGAATACCCCGCGTCAGGCGTCCGCCCCCAGCAAGTCCGTCTACGATGAGGACCTGGAATCGGGCGGCCTGACGACCAGTGTCGCCGTCGGTATGTCTTACAGGTTCGGCGCGACGACCAGCGCCTACCTGTTCTACAGCAAGCCGGTTGATGTCGTCAGCTACGTCCCGAAGTCGTCCACGTCCTTGGTAAATCCGGTGCACGCCACCGCGATCTGGTCGCTCGGGCTGACGCATTCGTTCTGAGCCACGTCTGTTGCTTCGACTCGCGAGGCCTGCCGTATGCGGATACGGCAGGCCTCTTTTTTGGGCTTTTTACGCAGGGTAGGGGGCTCATCTTCCTTGCGACCGGGGCTTCCGCCCTCCTATCTGCTGGCTGTCCCATGTTCACCTGCAGCAAGACCTATCGCGATATCCCGTTCGCCCACCGACAGCATCGGCACGACGGGCATTGCTCGTTCCTGCACGGTCATAACTGGGGCATCGAGATCGAGTTCGGCGGCGCGCAGCTCGATGAGCGCGGCTTCGGCGTGGACTTCGGCGGACTCGGTGTCCTGAAGGCCTGGATCGCGGATAACCTCGACCACGCCTGCCTTTTCGCCAAGGAGGATCCCGTCCGCGAGAAGCTCCTG
>CAINSX010000141.1 GCA_903853185.1 uncultured Opitutia bacterium | reverse complement strand
TTCAACATTGAGACCCTCAACGTCGGACCGACCCATGATCCGGCCTACTCGCGCATCACTGCGACCGTCGTCGCCGACGACGCCGCCCTCGACCGCTGCGTCAAGGCCCTCGATAAGCTGATCAATGTCATCACCGTGAACGACTTCTCCCGCGAGGAAGTCGACCACGTCGCCCGCGAGCTCATCCTCGTCAAGGTGAAGTCCGACAAGAAGACCCGCACCGAGATCCTCGAGATTGCCGGCCTCTTCCGCGCCAAGGTCGTTGACGTCGCCCACGACTCCCTGCTCATCGAGTTCACCGGCAACGTGACCAAAATTTCCGCCTTCCTCGATCTCGTCGAACCTTTCGGCATCATCGAAACCGCCCGCACTGGGGCCGTCGCCCTTACCCGCGGCCTCAAGAAGGTCTCCAAGTAACCCCTTTTCCACCAAAACACCATGCCTGCCAAAGTGTACACCGACAAGGATGCCGATCTCGGCTTCCTTAAGAACAAGACCCTCGCCGTCCTCGGCTTCGGTTCCCAGGGACATTCCCACGCGATGAACCTCCGCGACAGCGGACTCAACGTCATCGTGGGCCTGTACAAGGGTTCCAAGTCGGCCGCCGCCGCGAAGAAGAAGGGCTTCAAGGTCTATGAGACCGCCGAAGCCGTCCGTCGCGCCGACGTCATGCTCGTCGGCATCCCCGACATGAAGCAGGCTTCCGTCTGGGAAAAGGACATCGCTCCTAACCTCGGCAAGGGTGGCAAGACCGTCCTCTTCATCCACGGCCTCTCGATCCACTACAAGCTGATCAAGCCCGGCAAGAACGTCGACATCGCCATGGTCGCCCCCAAGGGCCCGGGCCACGTCGTCCGCGCCCAGTATGTCGAAGGCAAGGGCGTCCCCGCCCTCATCGCCATCCAGCAGGATATTTCCGGCAAGGCCACCAAGACCGCCCTCGCCTGGGCGAAGGGCATCGGTGGCACCCGTGCCGGCGTCATCAAGACCACCTTTAAGGAAGAAGCCGAGACCGACCTCTTCGGCGAACAGGCCGTCCTCTGCGGCGGTGCCTCCGAACTCGTCAAGGTGGGTTACGAAACCCTCGTCGAAGCTGGCTACCAGCCCGAGATGGCCTACTTCGAGTGCCTCCACGAACTGAAGCTCATCGTCGACCTCATGGTCGAGTCCGGCATCTCCGGCATGCGCTTCTCGATCTCCGAGACCGCCAAGTACGGAGACATCACCCGTGGCCCTCGCGTGATCAATAGCTCGTCCCGCAAGGCGATGCGCGACATCCTCAAGGAAATCCAGTCCGGCAAGTTCACCGCCCAGTGGGTCAAGGAATACAAGGGCGGCCTCAAGAACTACAACAAGCTCCTCAAGAAGGGCGAGAACCACCCGATCGAAAAGACCGGCCAGCGTCTCCGCGCCCTCATGCCCTGGGTCCAGAAGCGCAACATCCGCGGCGCCCAGGCCGAGTACACGACCAAGTAAAGGTCGCCGGGAAACCGGAAAGCAAAGGGCCGACGCAAGTCGGCCCTTTTTTGTGCCCGCTTACTTCGCGGCCGGCGCCTTACCCTGCGGATTACCCGGCAGGAACTCCGCGCGACTGATGAAACCGTCGCCGTCGACGTCGCGTCGGGCGAACCATTCGGCGGCGTCAGCCGTTCCGCGTCCGGCCGAGAACTCCTCGCGGGAGAGTCTGCCGTCGCCGTCCTTATCGAGCTTCTTGAACAACTCGGCGCGATCAACGGACGCATCGGCTTTCGCCTTGCCCTTACCCTTCCCTTTCGTCGCGGGCTTGTCGTCGCCGGGGATCGCCGGCAGCGGCAGGTAATCAAAGTCGGTGATCATCTTCTTCGCCATCTCCAGTCGCAGCGTGCGCTCGGCTTCGGCGACCTCAGGCTTGCCGCTAAGATTGTTCAGTTCGGCCGGATCTTTTTCCAGGTCGTAGAATTCATAGACCGGACGTGGCGTGGAGAAATACGTCGCGCTCAGACCCTTCGCCATCGCGCCCTCGGCATGGAGGTTCTGCATCGCCTTCCAGGCCGCGTCGCCGCCGCTATCGACCGGCTGATACGGGAGCCAAGGCGTGCAATTATAAATCGCTTTGTATCTGTCGCTACGGACGGCACGCGAGAGGTCGTAGCCGCTGCTGTTCATGCCGACCGACACCGGCTGGCTGCCGTGCGGACCGCGCTCCATGAAGACATGATCGCGAGTCCTGGTGACGGTACCTTTGAGCAACGGGAGGAAGCTCACGCCCGTCATGCCCTTGGCCGGCTTCAGGCCGGCGGCCTCGAGGACGGTCGGCGCCAGGTCTTCGCCGCTGAGCAGCGCGGACGAATCTCCACCGGCAGCCACGACGCCGGGCCAGCGGACGACGAACGGCACGTTGCAGCCCGGATCGTAGAGCGAGCCCTTGCCATGCGGAAGGGCCTGGCCGTTATCGCCGGCGAAGACGACCAGCGTATCCTTCGCCAGGCCGAGATGCTCCAGCGCCGCGAGCACCTTGCCCGTCGTCTCGTCGACGCGGTTCACCTCGGCGCAGTAGTCGGCATATTGTTCACGGACGGCCGGCAGATCGGGAATATGCGCCGGTAGCTTGAGCGTCGCAGGATCGGGCCGATACGCCGCCGGCGCGGTCCACGGATGATGAGGGTCGCTAAAGTTGACCCAGAGGCAGAAAGGTCGGTCCTTCGGGCGACCTTCGAGAAAGGCCGTGGCTTGCTCGACCGCTACCGGGTCGGAACCTGTCTGCACCACGTCGTAACGGTCCTTGAAGGTTCGGTAACCTCCGGCCTCCATGAACTTGCCCAGTTCTTCGGCGCCTTTGCCAGGCGAGCCATCGAGATGGTAGACCCGACCGACCACGCCGACGTAATAGCCCGCCTCCTGCTTCAGGACTTCAGGGAACGTGATCACGTCGCGCGGTAAGGGCGAAGAGAAGCGCGTGATGCGGGCAGCCACGGGCGAGCGTCCGCTCAGGTACGCCGCACGGGAGGGCACGCACTGCGGAGCCGAGGTGAAGAACTTCCGGAACTTGATTCCCTCGGACGCAAGCTTATCGATGACCGGCGTGCGCACGTTGCCATCCCCGTAGCAGCTCAGGTACGGGTAGCTATGGTCGTCGGACAGAATAAACAGGACGTTGGGCTTATCGGCCGCGGCCACGGCAACGACGGACGCGAACAACAAGGAGAGCCAGAGGCGAGCTTTCATAGGCTTAGGCATAGCGGCCGGGCAGGCCCCCTCAATCTTTCTTAAAAATAAGCAAACCTGGGAGCCGCGGGGATAGGCTTTGCCAACGGGCAAAATTGGGGTAACCAAATGCTCACCCCCCCATGAGCGAGTCCTCCTCCACCCCTGATGCCATCCACTCGGATGCCTTCCTGGCGCGCCTGATGCGCGACCAGCTGAAGCTCTCCATCGCCTGCGCGCTGTGCTTCGCCGTGGCGCTCGTCGCACTGCCCTTGCTGAACTACTTCCAGCCGGCCTTCATGGCCCAGCGCGTCTTCGGCTTCACCCTGACGTGGCTGATCCTCGGCGTGCTCTTCTTCCCCTTCGTGTGGGTCATCTCCTTCGTCTTCATCAAGCGCTCTATTGCGCTCGAGGATGCCGAAGCCCAAGCCGCCAAGGACGGCCTGACCAAGTAACATGAACCCCCTCCTCGCCGCCGCCGGCATCGATCCCTGGATCGCCATCTGCTCCCTCGTCACCGTCGTCATCACCGTCGGCATGGGCTTCTGGACCGCCGGCAAGTCCAAGAGCGCCGGCGACTTCTTCGTCGCAGGCCGCTCGGTCTCCGTCGGCTGGAACGCCTCCGCCATCTCGGGCGAATACCTCTCCGCCGCCTCCTTCATGGGCGTCGCGGGCATGGTGATGCTCAACGGCTACGACGCGCTCTGGTACCCCGTGTGCTACGCGTGCGGCTACCTCTTCCTGCTGCTCTTCATCGCCGGCCCACTGCGTCGCTTCGGCGCCTACACCATCCCGGACTTCGCCGAAGGCCGCTATGACTCGCCCGTGTTCCGCAAGATCGCCGTCTGCTTCGTGCTCTTCATCGGCTTCTTCTACACGATGCCCCAGATGAAGGGCGCCGGCACCACGCTCGCCTACATCTTCCCCGGCCTGCACTACTCCGTCGGCGTCATCGTCGTCGGCGCGGTCATCACCCTCAACGTGTCGCTTGGCGGCATGAAGGGCATCACGCTCGTCCAAGCCTTCCAGTATTGGCTCAAGGTCTTCGCCATCACCGTACCGATTTTCGTGCTGGCCTCGATCGTCGGCCATTACCAGCAGCACCTCGAAGCCAACAAGACCGCCCAGGAGACCGTCGCCGCCACCCCGGCGGGCATCGAGCGCAAGGCCCTCACAGCCAAAGCTCCGAAGGACGAACAGTGGATCGCGCCGTTCGGCAGCCTGACCACCAAGGCCGTCGACACCGCGATCAAGGCCGCCAAGACCCCCGAAGAGAAGGCCGCGCTCGAAGCGAACAAGAAGCCCTACTCCCTCCTCTACACTTACTCGCTCATCATCGCGCTCGTCTGCGGTACCGCCGGCCTGCCGCACATCCTAGTCCGCTTCTACACCAACCCGGACGGCGTCGCCGCCAAGCGAACCACGATGTGGGTGATGATCCTCATCGGCGTCTTCTATGTCTTCCCGCCCGTCTACGGCGTCATCGGCCGTTCGCTCATGCCGGAACTCTACGAGGCCATCGGCTCGAAGGGCACCGATAAGGTCGTGCTCGAGCTGCCCACGCTGCTCGCCGGTCGTGACCACCCGGTGCTCGGCTCGGTCCTCTCGGGCATCACGTGCGCCGGCGCCTTCGCCGCGTTCATGTCCACCTTCTCCGGCCTGCTCGTCTCGATGTCCAGCGCCCTGGCGCACGA
>CAINSX010000140.1 GCA_903853185.1 uncultured Opitutia bacterium | reverse complement strand
TCGTAAGGGCCGCGCGGAGAGACGCCGATATCGCCTTCGTTCTGCACGGAGCCTTCGGGGGTGATGTAGCGCTGGGTGTTGTGCGAATCGATCATGTAGGAACCCATGCCGACCGACTCCGGGGTCGGCTTCACCTTCGTCAGTTCGTTCTCGGTCATCACGAAAGCGCCGACCATACGGCGGGCTTCGCGGACGTAGATCTGGTGCGACCAGTTACCGTTGTCCTTGAACTCATCTTTAGGTAGGCCCCAGGTGTTCATCTTCTCGCGGACGTCGGCCGGGACGCGCGGATCGGTGCAGATGAAGTAGAGCAGGCCCTTCTGATAGGTTTCATGCTCCTTGATGATCTCCTGGCGACGTTCGTAGCTCGCTTCGGGGTAGTCGTAGTTGAAGCCGATGTTATCGAAAGAGAAGCCCCCGTGGTTGTTCGTGTCGGTCTTGCCGTTCGGGATTAGGTCGAACTTGCCGAACGTCTCCTTCCAGCCAGCCGCGTAGGCGCGGGCGAGGACTTCATATTGTTTAGGGTCGTAGCCGGTGGGAGCCGTGAACGGGACGCGGTTCTCGGGCACGTTCGTGAGGCACATGCGGAAGCAATAGGCCTGGAGGCGTTGGTCGGCTTCGCCTTTGGGGGCTGGCTTTTCGGTCGAGACGCGGGCGATGACGCCGCTCTTGGGGTCGCCGGGGAAGACGTAGGGGTCGATGGGCGACTTGAGTACGCCGAAGTGGTGGCGATGGTGCAGCACGCCGACCTGTGAGCCGTTGTGCTTCTCGCCGTAGGTCGCGTTGGCTTCCCGTCCGACGTGATAGCTGGTGCCAGCGGCGGCCATGAGGTCGCCTTCGTACGTGGCGTCGATGAACATCTTTCCTTCGAAAGATTTGCCCGAGAGCATCGTAATCGCCGTGATGCGGCCATCGGCGAGGCGGACGCCTTTGGCGCGGTCTAGCCATTCGTCGCGGAGGACGGGGATGGCGAATTCCTTCACATAATCTTCGAAGACCTTCTCAGCGACGCTCGGCTCGAAGATCCACATCGTGCGCTCATTCTGGTCCATCGCCACAGTGCCCTGGCCCTTGTTGCCGAAGTCGTCGCGCTTCTGGTGCACCCAGGTTTCCGGCTTCTGATAATATTGCCAGACGCGGTGGTAGAAGTTGCGGGACAGGCCGCCGATGACGGATTTATCGCCGCTGTCGGTGAAGCCGAGGCCGCCGCTGCTTAGGCCTCCGAGGTGCTTGTCGGGTCCAACGATGACCACGGACTTGCCCATCTTCTTGGCTTGGACGGCGGCGATGACGCCGGCGGCGGTGCCGCCGTAGACAACGACGTCGAAAGACTCGACCGCGCTAAGGCGCAAGGTGAAGAGACAGAGGAGGGATAAGCGGAGGAGCATGGGCAATTTCAGGAGGTGTTAGCGGTTTGCGGCTGGCGGTTAGCGGTTAGGCGATAACATGGGCCAATTGGCGGCGGTGGGGCGGGGTCGTGCCATGTCCGTCTGGATCGGACAACGGGTCGGCAGGAGGGCCCGAGGACAAGAGGGGAACTTTGCTTCAGCGACTGGCGGACTGCTTCGCGATGAAGTTCAGGATGGCGAGGCGGGCGGGGTCGTCGAGATTGCGGATATTATGACCGACCGTGCCGTGATCGCGATCGTCGACGCGCAGGGAATAGGTTTCGGCATGGCCCGCTGCTTTGAGCGTCGAGACGAAGAACATGTTCTCTTCGGCCCGGCTGAGCATGTCGTTTTGCGCGTAGATTGTGAGAATGGGCGGCAGGGCTTTTCGGATGTAGAAAGCGGGGGCGGCTTCGTCGCAGGTGATGGCGTAGCGAGGCTGATTCCGTTCTTCGCGGACCGTGTAATGTGTGAGCACCTGGGCGCTGACTTGGGCGATCCCGGCGACGGACCCGAGGGTGAGGCCATGGGGCTTGAGCCGATTTGGATCCATGCCGACGAGCAGGGCGAGGGTGGCGCCGGCGGAGTGGCCGCCGATGAAGACCTTGCGCGGGTCGCCGCCGTGTTCGGCGATGTGCTTCACCGTCCAGGCGAAAGCCGCGGCGGCATCATCGACGTAGGCGGGGTATTTGACCTTCGGGCTAAGACGATAGTCCGGCGTGACGACGGCCACGCCAGCTTGGGCGAGGCTTTCACGGATTTCGGTGCAATATTCCGTACGCAGATCCTTGGCGCCGTTCTTCATGCCGCCGCCGTAGAACCACACATAAGTGGCGAAGCCCTTGGCCCCGGCGGGGACGGTCAGGTCGAGCTTGCAGCGTTCCTGCTCGTAGGGCGTCAGGGAGATGACGTCGTCCTTATAAGGAATATCCTTAACGACCTTCGTCTCAATCGCCGCCGCTGACGTGGCAGCGAGGCTCAGCAGCAGGACGAGAAGTCGCATTAGGCGATGATCTGTTGCACGATTTTCCCGTGGACGTCGGTCAGGCGGTAGTCGCGTCCGGAGTTCCGGAAGGTGAACTCCTCGTGATTGAAGCCTAGGAGCCGGAGGATCGTCGCATGCAGGTCATGCACGTGGACCACGTCCTTGACCGACTTGTAGCCGAACTCGTCGGTCTCGCCGTAGACCGTGCCGGCCTTCACTCCGCCGCCGGCCATCCACATCGTGAAGCCGTGGCTGTTGTGGTCGCGGCCGTTGATCTTGCCGGCGTTGGAGCCGGGGGTCGGAAGTTCGACGGTCGGGGTGCGGCCGAATTCGCCGCCCCAGATGACGAGGGTCTCGTCGAGCATGCCGAGGCGCTTAAGGTCGGTGAGTAGCGCCGCGATGGGCTGGTCGGCTTCCATTGCGAGACGCTTATGGTTCTTCTCGATATCGTCGTGGCTGTCCCACGGCTGGCCGGCACCATGCCAGAGCTGGATGAAGCGGACACCGCGTTCGGCGAGGCGGCGGGCGATGAGGAACTGGCGACCGAGGGTGGTATCGCCGTACATCTCGCGGGTCTTCTCGGATTCGCGGCCGATGTCGAAAGCGTCAGTGGCCTCGAGCTGCATGCGGTAGGCCATCTCGAAGGACTGGGCGCGGGCCTCGAGGGCGGCGTCCTGCGGACGGACGGACTGGTGGGCAGCGTTGATTTTGCCGAGTAGGTCGAGCTGCTTGCGTTGGGCGGGACGCGAGAGGCCGAAGTTGCGGATGTTCTCAATGAGCTCCTCGACGCTGCGCTTAGAGGTGTCGACGTAGTTGCCTTGATAGACGCCGGGCAGGAAGCCGCACTGCCAGTTCTGCGTCTCCTGGATCGGGAAGCCGCCGGGGCAGAGCGTCATGAAGCCGGGCAGGTTCTCGTTCTCCGTGCCGAGGCCGTAGGTGACCCAGGAGCCCATCGAGGGGCGTACCTGGCGGGCTTCGCCGCAGTTCATCAGAAGAAGCGAAGGCTCGTGGTTGGACACGTCGGCCTTCATCGAGCGGATGACACAGAGATCATCGGCATGCTGGGCCGTCTTATCGAAAAGTTCGCTGACCTCGAGGCCACTCTTACCGTAGCGCTTCCAGGTAAACGGCGAGCGGAACGCGGCGCCCGTCTTGCGTTCGGTGGCGATATAGTCACCGGGCAGCGTCTTGCCGTGGTATTTATCGAGGGCGATTTTGCGATCGAACGTGTCGACCTGCGAAGCGCCGCCGTTGGCGAAGATATGGATCACGCGCTTGGCCTTGCAGGGCAGCGGGGGCTTACGGGCGGCCAGGGGGTGGAGCGGGTCCACCTTGATCTCGGTGCCACGGAGTTCCTGCTGCAGGAGCGAGGCCATGGCGACGCCGCCGAGGCCCATGCCGACCCGGCGGAGGAACTCGCGACGGGAGCCGAGGGAGAGGGGTTCGAGATGGTTCATTAGTCGGCGAAGATGAATTCGTTGCTGGTGAGGAGGACCTGGGCGAAGGTGGAGAGGGCAGACTGCCGTTCGGGCTTTTTGCCGAACTCACCGGCGGCGGAGGTGAGGATCTCACCGGTCTTGGCGTCCTTGATCACCGGTGACCACGCGAAGCTGTCGCTATTGGAGCCGATGAAGTTGTCGGCGATGAAGTCGATGCTCTCGCCGGCGGCCAGTTCGACCTCGGTGAGGTCGACGGAAGACGAGGCGCCGCCCTTGGTCACGACTTCGGCGAGGATGCCTTTACGGCCGGTGATGATGCGGGCGCGGACGCCATCGCTCGCCTTGCTACTCACCGCGAGCGTGCCTTCGATGCGATACTTGCCGGCACTTCCGGCTGTCCAGCGTCGGATGACGGCGGTGGCGTCGGTTTTATCGCCAGGATGTCCGCCTTTGGCGGTCAGGAAGGTGTGGGCGAACTCCTTGTCCGGCACTTTGTCGGAGGGAGAGATACGATCCTTGGTCTGGACTATCATCTCAGTGAACGCGACGGTCTTGGTCGCCGCGTTCCAGCCGCCGTAGCCGTTACGCCAGCTCGCCGGAGCGGGCGCCAGTTCGGCTTCGCCGAGGTAGGCCAGGGAGAGGGCAATTTCATCTTTGTTCGGCGAGCGGCCGAGCACGGAGAGGTAGAGGGCCTTCACCTTGGCTTCGGTAGAGGGCAGGGCGGCGACCTTGGCGACGAGGGCTTCGGCTTGGGTGCGGGCGAACGGATGGTTCATCATCCAGAGCGCCTGCTGCGGCGTGGTGGTCTGGTTGCGCTTCGGGACGTGATAGTCCGGATTGGCGAAGTCGAACGTCCGGAAGAACGCCGGAAGATTCTGGCGGTCGATGCTGCCGTAGAGCGTACGACGCGGCTCCGAGAAATTCGCTTCAAGGTTGAATGGCTGGCCGCCGATTTTGCCGGCATCCAGACGACCGGCGACGCGCAGCATGCTGTCGCGCATGGCCTCGAAGTCGAGGCGGCGACGTTGGGCGCGCCAGCTCAGGTCATTGTCGGGATCCTTGGCCAAGCCTTCGGGGCGCACGTCGACCGTCTGCAGGAAGGTGCGGGAGAGGACGATGGAACGAATGAGTCGCTTCATCGACCATTCGTCCTTCATGAAGGTCGAGGCGAGGTATTCAAGCAGCTCGGGGTTCTTCGGCAAAGGCGTCCGGACGCCGTAGTCGCTCGGGGTCTCGACCAGGCTACGGCCGATGAGTTCGGTCCAGATGCGATTGGCCATCACGCGAGCCGTCAGCGGATTGGACTTGCTGGCGATGGCGTTGGCCATGTCGAGGCGGCCGCTACCTTCGGTGAATTCTTTGACCTTACCGTCGGTGAGTACGGCGGGGAATTGGCGCGGGACGGTCTTGCCGGGTCGGGAGGCGCTGCCGCGGACGAAGATGACGCCTTTGACTGCCGTAGGTTTGTCCAGGAGCACCATTGCGTGGGGCGGGCTCTTGGGGCTCGTGGCCTTGAAGCCGACGACCTGGATCTCGAGGTTGTTGCGCGTGTTGCGGTCGGCGACGTTGTACGTGGGAATCAGTGAGGCGGCCGTCACGGCGATCGGGCCGTTAGAGGCTTCGACCAGGTCGCGCCAAGCTTTCCAGGCGACGATGGTATTCTTATCAGGCTTATGCGCTTCAGCGAGGATCCCGGCGTAGGCGGCGGTGAGCTCGCTGAATTTCTTCGGCGTCTTCTTCTGCAATTCGGCCCGGAGGAGTCCGTCCTGGAATTGTTCAGGTTTGGCGATCAGCACGGCATACTTGGCGGCGAACTGGTCGTCGGGGGTATCCTTAAGTTGATACCATCCGCCCCAGACTGGGTCCTTCTCGTTCAGCTTCTTCGTTAGCACATGTTGCCAGCCGTTGAGCACCGTCGGGTAGAGGTTGGTGCGCTTGGCTTCCAGCGTGTAATTGAAGTTAGGCTCTTTTGCCGCGCGGAGCATCAGTGCGAGATAGTCGGCGATCTTGGTCGGGCCGAAGGA
>CAINSX010000139.1 GCA_903853185.1 uncultured Opitutia bacterium | reverse complement strand
GTTGAACGGACCCGCCACGCTCACCGTGCCGTCGGCGACTTCGGGGCACAGGGCCTTCCAGAAAAAGAAATGCACGCGGCCGGCGGCCAGCCAATGACCTGAACGCAAAGCCCAGGCACGCACATCGGCGGGCTCCAGCAAGGTCAGCCGGGCGGGGGGATTCAAGGAAAGCGGCGGCAGCCCTGGACCAGTCCAATCGCGGGTGAGCATGACGAGACCGGAGACCTTCGTCTCCCAGCGCGCGCTGGCCAGCTCTCTCGTCATCAACGCCAAGAGGAAGGGCGGAAAAAGTTTTGGCGAGCAAAAGCGGGCTTCCCTCCCGGCCGAGGGTTCCCCACGATGCCCGCGTGGAAATCAGCGTACTAGTCAGCGACTGGGAGGGACATCGCCTCCTCGATTCCGGCGACGGGTTCAAACTCGAGGAGATCGGCGGCGTCCGCATGATCCGCAGCGAGCCCAAGGCTTGGTGGAGCAAATCCCTGCCCGCCGCCGAATGGGCCCGCGCCGTCGCCGAGCACGAAGAAGGTGGCCGCGAAGGCCGCTGGAAGCTCAAAGGCAACTGCCCCAAGGAATGGGAGACCAAGCTCGGCAAGCTCCGCTTCCAGCTGAGGTTCATGGACAATTCTAAGCAGTTCGGCGTCTTCGCCGAACAGTCGCCGCACTGGAAATGGGTCGCCGCGCGCCCGCAGAAGCTCGAACCCCGCCCCCGCCTGCTCAATCTCTTCGGCTACACCGGCGCGGCCTCACTCGGTGCCGCCCAAGCTGGCTGGCACGTGACCCATGTCGACGCCTCCAAGCCCGCGGTGGCCTGGGGCCGTCGCAACCAGGAGCTCTCCGGCATGGCCGAGGAGCCAATCCGCTGGATCATCGAGGACGCGATGACGTTCGTGAAGCGCGAGGTAAAGCGCGGCAATAAATACGAAGCCATCATGCTCGATCCGCCCGCCTTCGGCCGTGGCCCCACCGGTGAGTTCTGGAAGGTCGAACGCGACCTGGCCCCGCTGCTGCGCGCTTGCCGCGAACTCCTTTCCCCACAGGCCCAGTTCATCCTGCTCACGGTCTACACGATCGATGCCTCGTCCATCCTCTGCCATAACCTGCTCGAGGAGAACACCCGCGGCCTTGGTGGTAAGATTGATATCGGCGAACTGGCCCTGAAACAGGAAGATACCGGCCGCCTGCTGCCGCTCTCGCTGTGGGGTCGCTGGACGGCGCCGGGCAAGGCATAAGCCCTCGCATTGGGCCGCATTAGGCTCGGAGGCGGTTTAAATAGTTTCCAACCGAGGTCCGATGCCTTCTAAATGGCGACGTGAGCCTTGTACCTGACCAAGCTACCTTCCGCCAGTTGGCCCAGAAGTCCGACCTCATCCCGGTGTGCCTCGACATGATGGCTGACCTCGAGACGCCGGTGTCGGTCTACGCCCGCCTCCGCGCCCTGGGCTCGCCCTTCCTTTTCGAATCCGTCACGGGCGGCGATAAGCTCGGACGCTACAGCTTCTGCGGCGCCTCCCCGGCAATGACCCTCACCGCCTGGGAAGACCGCACGGAGATTACCCGCCGCGACGGCTCCAAGGAGACCATCCCGACGCCGGCCGACCCCCTCACGCTAGTGAAGAAGGAACTCTCCGGTCTGCGCGTCGCCAAGGTCCCCGGCCTTCCTCCGTTTGTCGGCGGCATGGTCGGCATGGTCAGCTACGAATACGTCCACCGCATCGAGCCCACCGTCCCGAAGCCTGCCAAGGACCCGGCCGGCACCCCCCTGCTCCACTTCATGCTGGTCGACCGCGTCGTCGCCTTCGACAACGCCCGCCAGACCCTCCGCCTCATCGTCAACGCCCGCGTAAAGTCGCCGGCCGAGGCTGATGCCGCCTGGGAGGCCGCGAAGCAGGAACTCGAATCCCTCCGCGCCGTCATCACCGGACCACGTGCCGCCGTCGCCGCCGAGCTCCCCGCCGTCGCCGAGTTCGCGACCGGCAAGGCCAACGTCAATCAGGCCGACTTCGAAGCCGCCATCCTGAAGACGCAGGAATACATCCGCGCCGGCGATTGCGTCCAGGTCGTACTCTCCCGTCGTACCGACGTCGCCTACAAGGGCGACCCGCTCGACCTCTACCGCGTGCTCCGCCACGTGAACCCGTCGCCCTACATGTTCGTCATGGAGACCGGCCGCGGCTTCGACGTCGTGGGAGCCTCCCCGGAAGTGAACGTGCGCCTCACGGGCCGTCTCTGCGAGATCCGCCCCATCGCCGGAACCCGCCCGCGTGGCGCCGACGAAGCCGCCGACCGCCAGCTCGAGACCGAACTACTCGCCGACCCGAAGGAACGCTCCGAGCACCTGATGCTCGTCGACCTCGCCCGCAACGATCTTGGCCGCGTCTGCATCCCCGGTTCCGTCAAGGTGCCCGACTACGCGATTGTCGAACGCTACTCGCACGTGATGCACATCGTCTCGCAGGTCGAAGGACAGCTCTCCCCGGAGAAGGACGCTTTCGATCTCTTCCGCGCGACGTTCCCCGCGGGCACCCTTTCCGGTGCGCCTAAGGTGCGCGCCATGCAGGTCATCTCCGAACTCGAAGGCGAACGCCGCGGCGTCTACGGCGGCGCAGTCGGTTACTTTGGCTTCGATGGCGGTCACGACTCGTGCATTGTCATCCGTACCGCCTCGCTCCGCGACGGCGTCGCGAGTATCCAAGCCGGTGCCGGCGTGGTCGCCGATTCCATCCCGACTTCCGAATACGAAGAGACCATTAACAAGTCCAAGAGCGTCCTCCGCGCCCTCGGCCTTGCCGCCGGCCTACGTTCCTGACGCAAACCCGTGTCTAAGTCGAAGCCCCAGAAGAGCGCCAAGAAGAAGGCGACGCCTGTGGCCAAGCCGTCGAAGGAACCCAAGAAGCTCCCTTTGCCTGCCAAGGCAATCGCGCGCATG
>CAINSX010000138.1 GCA_903853185.1 uncultured Opitutia bacterium | reverse complement strand
GTCGATGACGTAGGTGTCCTTGCTGGAACTGAGGGCGACCTTGGTCGTGACCGAAGTTTTCCAGCGGCGCGTCGTCGGGCCAGAGGGAATGGCGACCGCGGCGACGCTCGGGGCGGGGTGTTCGTCGCAGAGGGTGACGCAGAGCGCCGTGGGCGCGGCGGCGTTGGCCGGAACCTTTATCACGAAGAAATCATCGTCATGGGCGAGTTCGGCTGGGCCGCTGACGGTGACACCGGTCTCGAGTTCCTGGGAGGGGCCTTGATGGCGTGTGCCGACGACGAGAAGGAGGTCCTTCGCGTGGGCGGAGAGGGAGAGGTGGCGTTCAATCACGATCTGACCGTCATGCTCGGAGGTCTTCCAGAGTTCGCGGATCGTAGCATCGGCGACCCGGTAGGTCAGTACAACGTCCTTGCCAACGAGCTCGATGGATTGGAATTGGCCAAGTGAAGTCGGGAGCGGGCCGCGGCCGACTTCCGTGGGCGAGGGTGCGGGAGAGCGGGGGTCGGTTTGGTCGACCGTGGCGCCAAGCTGCCAGCCGGGGACGATCGCGTGCCCGAGCCAGAGTTTGCCTTCGGGCTGCGGCGCGGGGAACTGACCACCGAGCGTCTTGCGGCTCGGGTCGAGGTAGGAGCCGGGAGCAAGGGCCTTGTCGCTCACTCCCTTGCCGCGCCAGACGGCAGAGACGCGCAACAGGTCGGTATCAAAGCAGGCCCAGCAGTCGTTGGGCAGTTTGATGATCAGCCCGCGCGGCGTGAGGTTGTTTTTGCCGAGTCCGTCGCGACGTGCGTCGAGGATGGACGAGAAGAACGGAAAGTCGGCTTCGACCCAAGGGCCCCAAGGTTGAGGCTGAAACTTAGCCGTCTTCTTCGTCGGTTCCGCCGCGAGTGCCGTGAGCGCGGTCAGCGACAGGAGGAGGGTAAGACGGAGCGCCTTCATGGTTGGTCAAGGGGTAGCCCTGACCCGATAAAAGGCAACAAGACGAAGTCCCCGAATACGGAATAAATCTTCCGATAGACGGGAACCCGGGCGCGCATACCGAACGCGGACTCAGAGTCCCTGCAGCCAGTGGAGGAAACTGCCTTCCTCCGAGACCAGGATGCGGAGCAAGTCGCTCCGTTCGTCGGTCCAGGGGAGGATGCGGGCGGAGAATTCGACCGGGGCGCTGGCCACGTCATGGAGCAGCGGCTGCTGGAGCAGTTTGGCGTCGCGCGACATGATGATCCAGTCTGAGCCGTAGAAGCCGTCGTCCTCGAACGCCGTGTCATTGTCGTCGATCGTGATGGCTGGGAAGCCGATCTTCTCCGCGATGCGGTAGACGACCGGGTGGAGGTCGAGGTAGCGGTTGGAGACGTGGACCACGATGGCGCCGCCTTTCTTGAGGTGGCGCTGGTAGTTGGCGAAGGCTTCGAGCGTGAGCAGGTGGACCGGGATCGCGTCGCTGCTGAAGGCGTCGAGGATGATGACGTCGTATTGCTGGTCAGGTTCGCCTTCCATGCGGAGGCGGGCGTCGCCCATGACCAATTCTGTCTTTGCCTTCGAATCCTTCAGATAGGTGAACGTGCTTTTCGCCAGATGCGCTACGTCGTCGTTGATCTCGTAGAAGCGGAAGGTGTCGCCCTTGCGTCCCCAGGCGGCGAGGGTGCCGGAGCCGAGGCCGACGGCACCGACGCGGCGGCCGCCTTCGGGTTTATAGGTACGGAAGAGGCGGCCAATGCCGCTCGTCGAGGTGTAGTAGCTCGTCGGGTCCGTGCGACGTTCGGCGCTCTGATACTGCAGGCCATGGATTGTCGCGCCGTGCTGGATGGTCAGGTGGTGGCGAGCGGGGTCGCCTTTCTCAGCTTCGGTAACCTTAAGGACGCCGTAGAAGCCGCGGGTCACGCTGACGGCGCCACGGAGGGAGTTCGAAGCGACGTCATAGAGGCCGTAGCCGAAGGCCGGGAGGAGCAGGAGTAGGACGGCCCAGCCCCAGCGGGCTTTGCCGTGCTGGAGCGGGAACGTGGCGTCCTGACGGAGGACACCCATCACGAGCGCGGCGGTGAGGAAGAGTGCGAGATGGAGTTCGAAATAGTCCGGGAAGACGAACGGGGCGACGAGGGCGACAAGGAGACCGCCGACGGCGCCGCCAGCGGAGATTGAAAGGTAGTAGCCCGTCAGGCGGCTGGCGCCCGGACGGAGGCGGAAGACTTCGCCGTGGCAGACCATGCAGGCGACGAACATCGTGCCGAGATAGAGCGTGGCGAGGGGCGTGATGTTCGGATGCGACTCGGCGGTGTAGAGATTATACAGCACCATGCCCAGCAGCGCGGCGAGAAGCGGCAGCCAGAAGGCGCGGTGATACCAGCGCGGGCTGTCGAAGCTGATGATGAACGACAGCAGGTAGAGGCTAAGCGGCAATACCCACAGGAAGGGTACGACGGCGATATCCTGGCAAAGCTTGTTGGTGATCGCGAGGAGGAGCATCACACCGCACGCGGGGAGGGCGAACCAGAGCAACTTGCGGGAGGTCGACGGGGCTTCCTCGGTATCGTCCACGACGGCCGATTTCGTATCAGCTCCAGCGCTCTTCCAGACTTTATAGCCGCACCAGCCCGCCAGGCCGGCGTAGAGCGCGAGGCCGACGGACCACCAGTTGGCCTGGGCCTGACGGGCGAGCTGCGGTTCGAGTACGAACGGATAGATCAGGAGGGCGAGGAGGGAGCCGATGTTGGAAAGGGCGTAGAGGCGATACGGCGATACGCCGGGGTTGGCTTTGCTGAACCAGGCCTGCAGCAGCGGGCCGGTGGCGGAGAGCACGAGGTAAGGCAGGCCGAGGCAGGCCAGCAGCAAGAGCAGGATGTGTCCGGCGGCGTGGGTGCCGTCGGCAGGCTTCCATTGGTCGCCGGGCGTGATCGGGAGCAGGGCCACCGCGAGGGCCAGCAGACAGAGGTGCGTGATGACCTGACGGCGAGGTGTCAGGCGGCTGATGCTGAAGTGGGCGTAGGCGTATCCGCCGAGAAGCAGGACCTGGAAGAAAAGCATGCAGGTCGTCCAGACCGCGGGGCCACCGCCG
>CAINSX010000137.1 GCA_903853185.1 uncultured Opitutia bacterium | reverse complement strand
TTCCGGCTTCCGGTCTCCCCTTGAGCGACCGCCCCACGCTTAACCCTACCTCGATTCCGCCTGAGTCACGACCCGCCGACCTGCCACGCTTTCATAGAAGCGCTCGAGGGTCACGTCCATCGCCATGCTCCTGCTCCCGAAATAGGGGAAGTGACCGTAGTAGAGGGAAAGCTGTTCGCAGGCGTCACGATATGAGCCGCCATGCGAGGCGACATAGATGGCACAGGCTAGGCCAGTCCGGTCGGAACCCGCGCGGCAATGGATCAGCAGAGGCTTCGGGGCGTCGCGCAGGGCTTCGACAAGCTCCGCCACCTGTTTGACATCCAGCTCGGTATTGGCGGAAAGAGCCAAGCTACGGAAAACGATTCCATGCTGGCGGGCGACCTTCGTCTCACCGTCATACCAGGCATCACCAGGCTGCTCGCCGCAGAGATTCAGCACCGACTTCACCCCATACCGGGCAATCGCCTTTTCCAAGCCTTCGGCGCCAAGCCAAGAAGAACGATAGAGCACGCCCTTCTCGACTTCATGGAAATTGCCGCCGCCGTGGACGTAGCCATAGGCGCCACCTAGAAATAACAGAACGGCGAGAGCAAGTAAGCCGGCCGCATGAAAAGCACGGATGAAGGGGTGGCGCACGGGGAGCGTCATGCTACCATCCTGACATCGAATTAAGCCAACTTGGCGTCACCCAAGTCACAAGGGAGGCAATCCTGTCCACCATCGTACCCCCGACCAACTGGCCAACTTATCAACCGGTCAACTATTTCGCGCCGTACTCTTTGATCGCCCAATTCTTGTACTCGCCCTGCGCCTTGTTGCCGGCGCCGGGGAAACCCTGGTGCTGCACCATCCAGATCACGACGATGCCGTTCTTGGTGCGGATATCCATACTGGTCGCCTGAGCGCCGCCGTGGCCGAAGCCATCAGGGCTGACCGAAAGGCCAAAACTATAGCTCTCCTTGATATTGGGCGGGGTCTGACGCACGGAAAGAGCCTCGAAGGATTTCATGCTGATGTAGCGTCGGCCATCGAGCTCACCGCGATTGAGCAGCATGCGACAGAATTGCGAGACGTCATTGGCGGTCGAGAACAGGCCACCGGCAGGCATCGGGAAACGATGCTGGTGATCGGTGAGGTCCGCCTGCAACTGGCCGAGGCCACCGAGCACGAGCTTCTTCTTGGTCGCATCAGGCTTGTAGGTCTTGGCGAGGCGCGAGACCTGCTCGGCGTTGGGCCAGAAGGTGGTATCCTTCATCCCCAGCGGACCGAATAGGCGCTTCTGCATGAACTCCTCGTAGGGCATGCCGCTGACGACTTCGAGCACGCGAGCGGCGGTATTAATGCCAGCGTTAGAGTACTGGTAATGCGAACCAGGCTGCGTCGCGAGCGGGGCTTTAGCGTAGGTCTTCACGGCGTCCGCGAGCGGCAGGCCATCGAGCGTAGGCTTCTCTTCCTCGGACTTGAAAGGCAAGCCGCTGACGTGCGAGAGCACTTCGCGGATGGTAATCGGGTGAAGCGAGGCGATCGGCTCCGGCTCAGACGAGGGAGCGGCCTTGGCTTCGACTTCCTTGCCCTTCTTCTTGTCCTTGAGCTCGGGCTTCACGACAGGCTTCGGTCCAACGACGCGCTGGCCCTTGAATTCCGGCAGATACTTCTCGACCGGATCATCGAGGGCGATCTTGCCTTCGTCGACGAGCATGAGCACGGCGATGGCGGTCATGGCCTTGGATTGCGAAGCGATCCAGAAGACGGAATCTTCTTTCATCGGCTTCTTGGCCTCGATGTCGGCGAAACCGACCGCGGTCACCGAAAGCACCTTCTCGCGATTCGCGACGAGCGCGACCGCACCGGCGAGCTCCTCATGCTGCACGAACGGCGTGAGGACGTCCTCTGGCTTGAGATGCGGAGGCGTGGCGGCGAAGCCGCAGACGGACAGCAACAGGCTGAGGAAGAGGACGGGGGTACGCATGAGCCGAGTCTTCCGCCCCGGCCCACCCTTGCAAACCAAAGCCCTAGTGGCGGAACGACGGAATCGATGACCAGCAGGCCATCTCGGCATCCTCGGGCTGACTTGCAGCGCCAACTTTACCCCTGAAAACCCTTTCACCTCTCAATGCTTCGCGGCTTTCCTCATCAACAGGCAGGCAGCGACTGCCAGCATTACGTTGGGAAGAAGCACTAGGACCTCAGGATGCCAACCAGGATCCTTCACCCAACTCGCCATCGACGTCAGCAGATAGTATGTCAGCGCGACCCCCAAGGCCAAGCCGGCGTTCACGCTCGTCTCGGATCGGCCGACCGCGACAGCCAGAGGAACCGCGAGCATCGTCAAGGACAGCACGGACAGAGCGGTCGCCACGCGGAACATGAATTGTACGGCGAGCCTCATCCGGTCGGTCGCCCGTTGCTCAGGCGTCGGCTTATCCGGCAGTTGCCAACCGGTCTCCATCGCCGCGAGCAATTCGCCTCCCGTCATCATGCGCAAGCGCTTCACATAGGTGCCTTTTACGTCCGAACGCTGGCCCAGTGGCACTTCCAAGACGGTCTGCTGGGCGGTGACGAAATTTTCCGGATGCGCAAGCGTGTCGCCGTCACCGGGGCGGCTATTCATCTTGGCATCGCGCATCTCCACCTTGAGGAACGAAAATCCCGCGGAGTCTGTCACCTTGGTGAGGCGCGCCTCCGCCGCCCGCAAGGACTGGAGCACCTTGCCATGTTCGTCCACCTGCCAGAGATGAAAGCGCTTCAGCGTCTCGCCATCCTTGGCCTCGGCGCGGATCAACAGGCCTTGGAACTGGCGGTTGAGCTTACCGGGCTGGATGAGGCCGGCAGGCGTCAGTTGGGCGGAACCGAGCAGGATCTTCTGGAAACCATCTTCCGAGGCCGGACCGGCCTCGAGGTTGAGCCAGAGCGAAGCGATAGCCAACAAGGCCGCGAGAATCCAAACGGGGCTGGCGATCCGCCAAAGGGAGACGCCAGAAGCCTTCATGGCAGTAATCTCCCCGTCCGCCCCCATCCGTCCGAATGTCAATAGGACACCGGTCAGCACCCCCATCGGCAAGGCATACGGCAGCACCGTCGGGAAGAGCAGCGCGATCAGTTCGCAGGCTTCCCATGAAGTGACGCGACCGGACGAGACCGCCCCAAGCACCATCTGGACGATATTGCCACCCAGTAACACGAAGACGAAAGCCCCGGTCGCCAGCGAGCAGGCCAACGCGCATTCCTTCAGGACGTGACGGTCGAGAAGGCGCACTGATCAGTTCCCCGCGGCGGCCAAGCCTCGGCTGGCGGCGCGCAGATGATCCCTATAGGCCTTGAGACTATTATCCATAGCCCACGAACCGCTCCAGAGATAAGGGAAATGTCCGAAGCGCAGCGACAGCTGATAGGCGACCGCCTCGGCCGGATAACCAGCGTCAAAAAGATAGAGTGCGCAAGCCAGACCGGTCCGGTCTGACCCCGAACCACAGTGGATGAGAACCGGCTTGGGCGCATCACGCAGGATCTGGGCGAGCTCGGCCATCTGCGCAGGGGTCAGCTCCTTCGAGGCACTCATGCGATAGTTCACAAAGCCGACTCCCAGGCCTTGAGCCGCGCGAAATTGGTCATCGTACCACTCTCGTCCGCTGTTCTCTCCACGGAGATTGATAACCGTACGCAGGCCGACCCGCTTCGCTAGATTGACGAACTCCGCCGCTGGCAGCTGAGCTGAACGGTAGATCAGGCCGGGCTCGACCTCATGACTATTGTGGTCGAGATGCAGGAGCCCGTAGAACGAGAGCGGAACCACGACCACGGTGAACACCACGGCGGAAGACACCCAGAGCAACCACTGGCGTAGACTTGGCTTAGCTGGGGCGACCATGTGACCATTTTAAACGCGCCAAGATGCGATACCGAACGCATCGGGTGACAAATTTGCGAAAACTTCTGGCAGCGAAGGCGCCCCCGAGAACGCAAGCCCGAACCCTCCTGCCCCTCGTAAACCTGAGTAAACCCCCGGGATTTCGCCCTGTGGCGACGAGGCTGCGCCCCTCCGGCGTTGCCCTCTCGCCATCCTACCCCTAACTCTACCCTATGGCTGCCAATCCGCTCAAGCCGCTCATCAAAGGGATGTTCGTCATGCTCGCCGTGGCGGCGGTCGTCTTGTTCGCCTATTTCGCCCGCCTCGTGCTCATCGCGGAACAGGAGCGTGTCGCCGAATCCCAGAAGCGCTCCAAGGAAATCAACGAACGCTTCCGACGTGAAATGGAAGAAAATCAGCGTGCCACCAAGCTGCGTCGTGAACAGGAGGCCGCCCGCGCCAAAGAGGCGGCCGAACGACGCGCAAAAGAAGACGCCTCCTTCGCGGCCGCCGAAGCGAAGAAACGCCCCATCGACGTCGGCGTCGCCTTCGGCAACGCCCGCCGCAGCGCCGAGACCGGCTCCGCCGACGCCCAAAACCTCCTCGGGGTCATCTACCGCCTCGGCATGGATCAAGTCATCCACCTGGACCCAGGGACCCATGGAATGCAGTTCTCCCCTCATGTGCTTTCAGCGCTGACCGGCGAAGACCTGTCCAGAGGGGCGATGCCTTCCATTCGCTTCGTCTCGATACCAGTAATCCCGGCAAACTCGCAGGAAGCCGGCCGCTGGCTAGAACGTGCCGCCCTCCAAGGACATCGCGAAGCCCAAGCCACCTTGGCCAGCCTGCTCTATTACACCCTCCATGATCCAGTGGCCGCCTATAAGTGGTCGCTGATCGCCGATGCCGATCCCGCCGCGTCGACGGAGGGTAAGCTGGACGGCCATACGCCCGCTTCACGCAAACTCCTGCGCGAACGACTGCTCCAGAAACTGACTCAGGAACAGGTGGCCGAGGCCGAAAAGAAGGCGAAGTCCTTCGTGCCTAAGAAGGAAAAGCCCTAGAAAAAGACCCCAGAGGTTGTCCTTTGACGGTGACCCCGCGGCCGGGAGGCTTTCCTCATGCCTTTCCACCTTCTTCAGCCTCGCACCGAACGCCCTGCCACCGTCGTTCCTTATTCCCGCCTGCTCTGCGTGAAGCTGAAGTCCGGCAAGTCTTTCATCCTCAGCACCGAACTCTGGCACCTGCTCCCCCAGGGCGACGAAGTGGTCTCAATCCTCAGCGCCAACGGCCGCCCGATCTTCGCGGCGATGGAACCAGTGAAACACCTGCAGCTCACGTCACCAGCGAGACAGGTGAGCGAGGTTGGCGGTCCTTGAACGGCGCTCACTTCTTCTCCCACACCAGCCCGCTCACATGCCCACGGGGCAGACGGCCGCTGGCCCCACAGGTCTTACACTTCTCATCCACGGCGAGCGACCCCCCGCTGAGCTGGAATGCCCGCGCGCCCTTCCCCTTCTGATCGAAATTGCCGGCGACAAGCCCCGAACCCTTGCACACATAACACAGGCCTTCCCTGAACCAGAAGACCTTGAACTCCGCGCCGGCCTTAAGCGCCGCCAGGAAGCGGTCCTGGTTCGCCTTCGAATCCGCGAGCTCGCCGACTTGATTGAACCCACCGTCCGTCGGTTCAACGTGCGCCTTGATCGTCCCGAAAGGCACGACGTCCGGATCCGTCAGGAAAATCGTGACCGGCGTATTCTTGAACGAGCCGGCGAAATCGTCGGCGCCGAGTGCCTTGTCGAATTCGTTGGGCACCTTACGGAGGAACACCGCGGCGTGCGCACCGACCAGCCGATCGGACAAAGCCGATCCGACTTGGACCTCAGCCATCCGGCACGTCACATCACGCGCATGCTCGGCCGCCTCCTTAGGCGTGCGCAAGACCTTGAGGGGCGTCCGTTGCAGCTCGGCGCCTTCCGCGCGCATCTGCCCCGTCTTGCCCACGGCGTTGTCGCCGAAGAGCCGCGTGAGGTCAGAGAACGCAAAGGGGCTGTTCTCGTCGACCTTGCGGATGAGCGTGCGGGCGTAATCCTGCTGCACCAACGTGCCGTTGGCGCCGATGCGATATTGCTGACGGAAGGCCGACCAAAGGACAGCGAAGTCTTTCTGCGGGTAGGCGCCCGAAGGCGAAAGCTTGCTCACCACGAACGTCTCGACCGGCACCGACGGCGCCGCCTGCGCCCAGACGGCGAGGACGGCACCCGCAATGGCTAGCCAGAGCTTCATGGATCGATACTGGCCCGCCGACGCCATCGTGCAAGCGTGGGCGCGCCAAAGCGAGCGCCCGGCCCTGCGCCCATACTCTATCCTCGAAACTCCACCGGCTCTCCCCAACACTGCCCGCACGATGAACCGCCCCGTCATCCTGCTCTGGCTCTCCTTGCTCACCTTCGCCCAGGCCTTCGCCGCGCCGGTCAAGGTCCTGCTCATCGGCCAGCCGCCGGACCACGGCTACCGTTCCCATACCTATCTCCCCGACTGCGAACTGATCGCGAAGTGGCTCAAGCAGAACGGCGACTTCGAGACGGTCGTCGCCCGCGGCTGGCCGACTGATCCGCACGCCTTCGACGGTGTCGCGGCGGTGGTCCTGCACGATAAGCTCGGCGGTGACGTCTTCTTCGCGCCCGCCCACGCCACCCAGGCCCAGGCGCTCATCGACCACGGCATCGGCCTCGTCGCCCTCCACTGGGGCACTGGCTCCGCCGAACCTGCCGCCGGCGATCCTTGGCTCAAGGCGCTCGGCGGACATTTCAACGCGCAGAAAGGCGGCTTCTCCCGCTACAAGGTCGAGCCGAGCACGGTACGCGTCGCCGACGCTTCGCATCCGATCAGCCGAGGCTGGACGGATTTCCCGATCCGCGACGAGTGGTACTATGACCTGCGCTTCCTGCCGGCGGCCAAGCCCGTCGCACTGGCGATGGTCGGCGGCAAGGATTACCCGGTCGGTTGGGCCTACGAACGCCCCGACCACGGCCGTTCCTTCGGCTTCGTCGGCCTGCACTTCCACGACAACCTCGCCTCCGAACCCTTCCGTCGCCTGATCGTCAACGGTGTGCTCTGGGCCGCCCAAGTCGAAATACCCGCCGCCGGCGCGTCGGTGAAGATGGAACTCAAGGATCTCGATCTGCCCGAGGAATTCGAGAAGTTGAAGCCCGTCGCGAAGCCCGCGGCCAATCGCCCCGCCGGCGACCCACTCATCACCAAGCGCATGGCCGAATGCTCCTCGTATCAGGAACGTCTCGAACACGCGCTCGAACACGGCACCCCCATCCCTCAGGCGCTCGCCGAGACCAAGGCCTTCCTGCTCACCGCCCCCGGCGTCGACCCGAAGTCCGTCGAAGCCACCGGCGTCGGCATCCTCTACAAGTCCTCCGAAGGCCTCGGCTTTTACCTCCGCATCCCCTTCGACCGCCTCCCCGGAATCAAGTGATGAAGTAGGGACAGCACCACGTGCTGTCCTCCGGCCGTCTATACTCCAAACTCCATACTCTATACTCGATTTGCCGGTTTCAACGCTTCGACCGCCGCCTTCAACGCCTTCGTACGCTCTTTCACGTCGCCGGCGGGATCCATCGGCGCGCCGACAACGATGGTGACGCCGTGGCGATAGAACGGCCAGAGG
>CAINSX010000136.1 GCA_903853185.1 uncultured Opitutia bacterium | reverse complement strand
GCCTTCGGCAGCCGGCTCCAGGTTCCTGCGGCTGTAATGGGTAGAGACGGTTCTCCAGACCGTCCGCTCGGCGGGCTCGGAGAGCCCACCCTACCTAATATGCCCCCAGCAAATTATCCGGTCTCCGGTTCCCCTTTGAGTTAAGCCCAATGCCTCCCTTGTCCACTGGTCAACTTGTCAACCAGCCAGCTAGTGTTCCGGTCTGGCCAACTGGCCAACCGATCAACTGATCAACTCTGTCCCCTAAACTAAAAATGCCCACCGCTCTCATCACCGGCACTTCCCAAGGCCTAGGCCACGCCTTGGCTGAACGCCTGCTGGCCGACGGCTGGACCGTGCATGGTTTCGCCCGCGGCAAGCAGACGCTGGCTCATGCGAATTTCCATCCCCATGCCGTCGATGTCACCGATGAAGCCGCCGTGCGCGCCGCCGTCGCGACCATCGCTGATTCCGGCCGGATCGATCTGCTCATCAACAACGCCGGCTCTGCCTCGATGAACGCCTTGCTGCTGACGCCGGGTGAGACCGCCGAGCGCCTGATGCGCGTGAACTATCTCGGCACGTTCCATTGCCTGCAGGCCGTCGGCAAGGTCATGGTCCGCCAGCGGGTCGGCCGCATCGTCAACATAACCACCGTCGCCGTGCCCCTCGCCCTCGAAGGCGAAGCCGCCTACGTCGCCAGCAAGGCCGCGGTCGAAGCCCTGACCAGAGTCGCCGCCAAGGAACTGGCCTCCTCTGGCGTCATCGTATCGGCGGTGGGCTACGGCCCTATCGATACGGCTCTGATCCGCGCCGTCCCCCCGGCCGCGCTCGCCAAGATCAATGAAGCCATCGGTCGTCCGCAGGGCACGACCATGACGCAGGCCGTGGAGTTCTTCATGTGCCGTCTCTCCGCCGCTGATGTTAAATCCAGGGGCGTGGAGTATTTTGGTCAGTTGCAGAGTTGACCCGTTGACAAGTTGGCAAGTTGACAAGGAATGCAATGGGTAGGGTCGGGACCGCGTCACGACATAGCTGTATCTTAGGTAGGGACGGTTCTCCGAACCGTCCGCTCGGCGGGCTCGGAGAGCCCGCCCTACCTCAAGACACCCCAGCTAATCATCCAGTCTCCGGTTCCCCTTTGAGTAGGTGCCACCCTCCGGCCAACTGGCCAACCGTTCAACAGATCAACTCGGTCTCTCTAAGCCTTTAGCGAGTTCATCTATTCAGTCCTCAACGCAGTCCTCGATTCAGTCATCGATTCAGCCCTCTAGCTGGCCATGTCTCTCCTCACCCGCATCCCCTCCTACTCCGCCAAGCCCGCCTTGGTCGGAGCGTGGGGCGTCGTGACGTATGCGGAACTAGATGGCTTGATTACCAAGGCGCGAGTGTCGCTCGCGCAGCTGAAGCTCGATCGCTCGACGGCCTTCGGCCTCGTCGGTGAACATGGCCCGGCGTCCACGGCTTGGCTGCTGGTCCTCGCTGAAGCCGGCCACTTTGTGGCGCCGCTTTCCGGCAATGTCGCCGAGCACCCCGCCAAGCTCGCGCTCATCAACGCCCAGTGGATCGTCGTCGCCGAGGCCAAGGAGTCGAAGCTGCTCCCGCGCGTCGACGAGCCTTCCGCGCATCCGTTGTTCGCGCGCCTCGCCGGCCAAGGTTCGGCCGGCCTCGTCCTGTTCTCCAGCGGCACCAGCGGGGCGCCCAAGGCGATGATCCAGGATTTCGGGCGACTGCTGGCATCCTACGAATCCCGGCACGCCAGCCGCCTGTCTGT
>CAINSX010000135.1 GCA_903853185.1 uncultured Opitutia bacterium | reverse complement strand
GTCGCGATGCGCGCCGCGCCGGCGGGAACCTGCGAAAGGTCGAGCACCGGATGGTTGCCGTAGTTCCAGCGGCCTTCGAGGTTCTCGATCAGGTGTTCCCAATAGATCGCATGATGGCCGGGGATGAGCGTGAAGTTCTTGGCGACGGTCGCGCCGGTGTCGGTGCCGGTCTGCGTCAGCTTCAGGGAAGTCGCGGAGATCGAGACGAGCTGCCAGGGGGCGTTGGCCGTGTCGCCGTGGGGCGGGCCTTTTTCCTGTCCGCCGAACGGCAGGCACATGAAGTCGCCGCGAAGGTAAGTGAGCAGGTTCGGCAGCGACTGGTCGATCTGAGTGGGCGTCCAGGGCGAGAGCGAGTAGGGGGAGGCCTTGTGGCCGGGGAGATTGAACGTGACCGGCGCGAGGTGGCCGGCGGTCTGGGTGACGGCCAGTTCGACCTCGGCGCTGCGCAGGGTGTAGCTGGGGGCTCCGTGAATGGTTTCCATGGGGATGCGTCATTTCCTGCAACCCACGCGGGACTGTCAACGCCTCGGGTGCTCTCCGCTTGCTAAGCCGGGCTGGCCCCGCTTGGTTTCCCTCATGCCGCAGCCTCTGCCTATCCTTTACACCAAGCCCGGTTGCCCCTGGTGCACCCAGGCTCTCGAGTTTTTTGCCACCCAGGGCGTGAAGCTCGATGTCCGCGACGTGGTGGCCGACATGCATCAGATGCGCCAGCTGGTCGCCATCACCGGCCAGTCCAAGTGCCCGTCCTTTCGTTATGGGGATTTCATCGTGGCCGACTTCGGCGTGGATGAGTTCATCAACAAGGCCCGCAAGCACCCCGCCGTCTGCGCTGAGCTCGGCCTGAAGGTCTAAGTGGTCAGCTTTTAGGGCTTGGTCACCTAGGGTAAACCCCCTAGTAATAGTCCCATGAGGCTTACCCCTGCTTTGGGCCTTCTGCTATGCGCGACCTTGTTCGCCGCTCGGCCAAACGTTGTTTATATCATGTGCGACGACATGGGTTGGGCTGACCCTGGCTGCTACGGTTCGAAGCAGAACGTGACGCCGAACATCGATCGCCTGGCCAAAGAAGGCCTCCGCTTCTCCAGTTTCTATGCGACGCAAGCGGTGTGCACATCGTCCCGCACGGCGCTGATGACTGGCTGTTATCCGAACCGGCTCGGCCTCGGCGGCACCGCGCTGGGCCCGCAGTCGAAGACCGGGCTGAGCAACGACGAGCAGACGCTCGGCACTTTGCTCCGCGACGCCGGGTATCACACCGGCGTGGTCGGCAAGTGGCACCTCGGCGACGCCCCTAAGTTCCTTCCCCCGAATCACGGCTTCGATGATTCGATGATCCTGCCGTATTCGAACGACATGTGGCCTCTCGGCTACGCCGTCGGCGATGAATCCCGCCGCAAGATGTACCCCGAGTTGCCGCGCTACGTGAACGGACACCCGATGGGTTTCGTCCGCGATTGGTCCGACATGGACGCGCTCACCTCGGCCCAAGGACTGCGCGCGGTGCGCTTCATCTATGACAGCGCCGGCAAGGACAAGCCGTTCTTCCTTTATCTTGCGACCTCGATGCCTCACACCCCGCTCGGGGCTTCGTCAGACTTCAAGGGCAAGGGTGTCACGCCGTATGCCGACACCTTGGCCGACATCGATCGTGCCGTAGGCGCCGTGCTGAAGGCGCTCGTTGATAAGGGCGTCGAGAAGGAGACCATCGTCGTCTTTACCAGCGACAACGGCCCGTGGCTCAACTTCGGCCGTCATGCCGGTTCCGCTGGCCCTTTCCGCGAAGGCAAGGGCACGACGTTCGAAGGCGGCGTCCGTGTGCCGTTCATTATCCGCTGGCCTGGTGTCGTGAAGCCGGACACCCGCACCGACGCGCTCGCCGCCAACATCGACGTCGTCCCGACGATCGTCGAAGCCTGCGCCGCGACCAAGCCGAAGCATGAGATCGACGGCCAATCCTTCCTCGCGCTGCTCAAGGGCGAGAAGGCCACGGCACGGGAAGCCTTCACCTATTTCTACGGCGACCGCCTCGAGGCCGTGCGCAAGGGTAAGTGGAAGCTGCACCTGCCGCATGCCTATCGCAGCTATGTCGACATGGTGCCCGCGGCCAAGGACGGGCTGCCGGCCACCACGCACCAGCGTCAGATCGGCCTTTCGCTTTACGACCTCGACGCCGATCAGGGTGAGAAGAACGACGTCGCTGCCGCCTATCCCGAGGTCGTCAAGGAATTGCAGGAACTCGCCGTCTCGGAGCGCAAGAAGCTCGATGTCGGTAAGCGCCCCGTCGGCCGCCTCTGATCAGACGAGGCCGGCGATACCGGCCACGCGCCATGCCATCACGCCGAAGCCGACGATCGCGACCGTCAGGCAGAGCGAACGTCGCACCTTGGTTTCGCCTAGGCCCGTCCGAAGGACGACCCAGAGCAGGGCGGCGGACGTGAAGATCACCGCCATCTGGGCGAGTTCGACCCCGACGTTGAAGCCGACCAGGATGCGGACGATGCTGCCATTGTCCCAGTCCTTGAGGCGATCGGAGACCGCTGCAGCGAAGCCGAGTCCGTGGACCAGACCGAAGATCGCCGGGACGACGAGCATCTGACGATTGGAGGCGGTGCCGCGGTAGGCCATCAGCGCACCAAGGCCGATCGTGAGCGCGATGAAAGGTTCGATCCATGGGCCTGGATTGCCCATCCAGCCGAGCGCCACGGCGCTGAGCGTGATACTGTGCCCCAGCGTGAAGACCAGCGAGCGGCCGAGGGCCTGACGGAGCGTCGACGCGCCGAGGAACATCGCCAGCATGAAGAGGCAGTGGTCCCAGCCATCGGGCAGCACGTGGTTGAATCCGTCGACGAGGAGCGTGAAGAACGTCTGGTTGTCCGTGGGGACCGGACCATCCCCGATCTGGAATTCTCCGGGTTCGTTCTTCGATACTGCCATCACCGTCTGGAACTCCATCCCTTTGCGAAGGTTCGTGAACACGGTGCCCAAGACGTCGGGGAAACGGAGTACCAGTTTCTGCGTGTCCACCGGCACGGAAGCCTTGAGCTTCACGTTCATCATCACCGGGTAGCGATCGGCTTCGCCTTGGCGGCCGGACTGCGCGAGGATCTGCTCGGCCGTCGGGAACGACTCGAGCGTCCAAGCTACGGCCTTGCCGTCGGCTTCGAGTTGCAGGCCTGTGAGGAAGAGCTGACGGCCTGGTTCGATGGAAGCGGCGAGGCGACCCGGCGTGAACATCAGCGCATCGAGGTCCTTGATCGGGGCGTCCTTGGGTAACTGGCCGATCAGGAACGAAGGGACATCGAACTTCACCGTCAGCGCGAAGGTGTTTTTCTCATCGATGACGCCAATGCAGGAGGCGTCCTTCCACTCCGGGTGGGCACAGAGGAGCGTCGGCAGCAGGGCAGATAACCAGAGGAGAAAGACTCGCCGCATGGGGGGTGAGTACGACGGGAGACCGTCGCGTTCCAATCAAAACCGCTTACTTGGCGCCGACTTCGCGACGAGGCGGCCGTTTCTCTTCCGGTTCGCGGGCGCCGGCCGGACGGGTGTAGAGCACCG
>CAINSX010000134.1 GCA_903853185.1 uncultured Opitutia bacterium | reverse complement strand
GTCCGTCCCGGTATTCGATGCGACCGTAGCTTTCGCCGGCGCCGGCCTGCGCGTAGAAATCGCGATAGCCCGGGAATGCGACGGACACGAAAGGGCGGCCGGCTTTGATCTCTTTCGCGAAAAGCGCGACGAGTCCGGCGGACCAAGCCGGGGTCGCGACGGTCTGGCCTCCGCTGACGGGAACCCAGGCGAAGATACCGTCGATGCCGGGGCGGCGGCTCAGGTGGGGTAGGGCGAAGGTGAGCGGGTCGCTTTTCAGGTTCGCGCGGATCGCGGACCATTCGGCGTCGGAGAGGAATTGCGGGCCGAAGATGAACAGGGCCGGACGGCCAGCTAGGCGGACATACGCCGGGTCGGTGAGCCAGCGCGCATCGGCCCAGGCGAACGCAGCTGCGACCTTCGCGGTGGCCTGCGCGCGTGTCAGCTTGCCTTCTTTTATGAAGCGATGGCCGGGATTGTCTTCGACGCAGAGCGCGAACTTCAGGCCGGCCTTCTTGAGTTCAGCGATGAGGAGCGCCGTGTTGCGATGGATCATCGCGTAGTCGTCGAAGCCATCCGGGCCGTTCCAGTCGATGATCGCGCCGTCGATGCCGGCGGCCTTCATCAGCGCGACTTGGGTGGCGAGGATGGCGGGGTCGGAGGAATCGTAGGGTCCGAACGTAGGGCGGTCGTGGGAGGCGAGGGCGCCCTTGTCGGGGTCGGTCTTACCCATGGTCCAATGCCAGCCCCACTGTCCGCTCACGGCCTTGCTTTCGAACCAAGGCATCACGTGGACCAGGACCAATGGCCTCGTCGTGCTGGCCGGGTCTGGCGGGGCGGCGAAGGCCGTCAGCCAAGCCGTCAGCATCAGTAGCAAGGATGCCCAGGGGCGCATGGGGGCAGTAGACCGAGGTAGCTCGACCCCTACAACCTCCAAGCAGGAGACCCCGGGGACATCGAAATATCCCCAGGGTCTTTAAATTGGTCGGGCAGGAGAGATTTGAACTCTCAGCCTCTGCTACCCGAAAGCAGCGCTCTACCAGATTGAGCCACTGCCCGACACGAGTAGTAAGCATAGACCATTCCGAGGGGGTGTTTTCAAACTAAATCCGACAGGAAAGTGGCGAGGGGTGGTGGACTTCGGCGTTTTTCGGCCCAAGTTACTGGGATATGAACCTTACGGTACGACGTTCCGGTGAGCGCGGTTTCGCCGATCATGGCTGGTTGGTGGCCCGACATAGCTTCAGTTTCGCGGATTATTATGACCCGGCCCACATGGCCTTCCGGTCCTTGCGGGTTATCAACCAGGACCTGGTGGCTCCTGGCATGGGCTTCCCGGCGCATGGCCATAAGGACATGGAAATCTTCACGTACGTCCTCGAGGGCGCCATCGAGCACAAGGACAGCATGGGCAACCACGCCCAGCTCAAGCCCGGGCAGATTCAGGTCATGAGCGCCGGTAGCGGCGTGAAGCACAGCGAGTTCAATCCCTCGAAGACCGAGCGGCTCCATCTCATCCAGGTCTGGATTCAGCCTGACCGTGCCAACCTCAAGCCGCGCTACGCCGAATGGACGCCGACCGGGGAGCAGCTTGATGCGCCCAAGGTGCTTATTATTTCGAATGACGGGCGCGAAGGCTCCGCGCACATCAGCCAGGATGCGGACGTGTATCGCGTGAAGACGAAGCTCGCCGGCACAATCACCCACGACCTGCGCGCGGGCAGGGGCCTTTGGTTCCAGTTGATCGGTGGCGACGTCGAGGTCGGCGGCGTGAAACTTTCGCCCGGCGACGCGGTCAGATCCGAAGACGCCGGCACCTTCGTCTTCAAGTCCGCCGGCCCCATCGAAGCCCTCCTTTTCGACCTCGC
>CAINSX010000133.1 GCA_903853185.1 uncultured Opitutia bacterium | reverse complement strand
GGGATTTGCATTGGCCGCCGCCATGTTCCTGGCGCTACTGATTCCCATATTTAGCGGAGGCGTCGGCGCGGAGCATGCCACCGCCATCCCCCGCGGCGTCACCCTGGTGGACTTCAACCTATCGTTGTTACTTTTCATTGGATTACGGGTTTCGATCCGCGCGGCGCGCGAGCGTTTCTGGACGAAAGAGCCCGCGACCCTAGGCGTGGTAGAGCGGATTGCGATCGTCGGCGCGGGCCAGGCCGGCGCGCAGCTCGCCGCCGACCTTATGAGCCGGCGAGGGCACGGTATCGAGCCAGTCTGTTTCTTGGATGATGACGTCGCGAAGCACAACCTTCAGATTCACGGTGTGCCAGTGGTCGGCGCCCCCGAGCGCATACCCGAGCTGGCCGATAAATACGGCGTCACGGAGATCATCCTTGCCCTGCCCGTCGCGGCCGTGCGCCGTATCCGCGAGGTGAGCACGCTGGCTTCTGCCAGCAGCCTTCGCGTCCTCGTCGTGCCTTCCATGTCCGAGTTGGCGGGCGGCCGCGTGCGCGCAAGCGATATCCGTCCGATCTCCGTCGAAGACATCCTTGGACGCGAGCCGGCCCAGCTCGACGACGAGGCCATCGACGCGATGGTCAAGGGCCGCACGGTGCTTGTCACGGGCGCCGGCGGCAGCATCGGGTCCGAGCTCTGCCGCCAGATTGCCGCCCGTTCGCCGGCTCGCCTCATCATGCTCGATCAGTGTGAGGTGCTCCTCTATCAGGCCGAACAGGAACTCATTGCCGCGGGCGCCGGCGTGCTCATCACGCCTGTCGTTGGCGATGTCACGGACCCTGACCGCATGCGCGACGTATTCGTCCGCTTCAAGCCCGAGCTCGTCCTGCATGCCGCCGCGCACAAGCACGTGCCGATGATGGAGTCCCAGCCTTCGGAGGCCCTGAAGAACAATGTTCTCGGTACCGAAGTCGTCGCCCGTCTTGCCGCGGAGCATGGCGCGGCCAAGTTCGTGCTCATCTCGTCCGACAAGGCCGTGAACCCCACCAACGTCATGGGCGCCAGTAAGCGGCTCGCCGAACGCGTCGTCCGCACGATGCAGGCTCAGGCCGGCGGCAAGACCAGTTTCCTGGCCGTGCGATTCGGTAATGTCCTCGGCTCTTCCGGCTCGGTGATTCCGATCTTCCGTCGCCAGATTGCCACCGGCGGACCTGTCACGGTGACGCACCCGGACGTGAAGCGCTATTTCATGACCATCCCCGAGGCGGTCGGCCTCGTGCTGCAGAGCGCCACGCTCGGCAACGGTGGAGACATCCTCGTCCTGGAGATGGGGCAGCCCTTGAAGATCATCGACGTGGCGCGTCAGCTCATCGAGCTCAGCGGCCTACGTCCCGACATCGATATCGAGATCCGCATCGTCGGCCTGCGACCGGGAGAAAAGCTGGTCGAGGAGCTGCAGCACGAAGGGGAACAGTATCGCCCGACCGAACACCCTCGCGTCTTCCGCTTCGTAACGGACGTCGCCCCGGCGGGCTCGGTGGAGTCCCTAGTGAGCCACGTCCGCGCCCTGCTTCCCTTAGAGAGGCAGGCCTGCAAGCAGGGGATGCGCGACCTGGTGCCGGAATACGTGCCTTTCGTGGAGTAGTTTCTTCGCTTCGGGCTTCACAGGCGGGCCGAGCTGGGGCACGCTTCAGGCATGGCTCGCGCGCTTTCCTCCGCACCTCAGGTAGGCATCATCATGGGCTCCCAGTCGGACTGGGAGACGATGGTCAACGCCGCCGATACGCTCAAGAAGCTCGGGGTCGCCTTTGAGGCCGAAGTCGTCAGCGCCCATCGCACACCGCTGAAACTTAAGGACTACGCGCTGGCGGCCCGTCGTCGCGGGCTAAAGGTGATCATCGCCGGGGCCGGTGGCGCCGCCCATCTCCCCGGGATGGTCGCCGCGATGACCACGCTGCCCGTGATGGGCGTGCCCGTGCAGTCCAAGTCCCTCGACGGCATCGACTCGCTCCTTTCGATCGTCCAGATGCCGGCCGGTATCCCGGTCCACACGTTCGCCATCGGCCGGGCCGGCGCGATCAACGCCGCCCTTGGCGCCGCCGCGGTGCTCGCTCTTTCCGACGCTAAGTTAGCCAAGAAGCTCGATGCCTACCGCGCAGAGCAGACCAAGGCCGTGCTCGATAACCCGATTCCTGGCCGCAAGGGTAAGAAGCGCTAAGCCATGGAGCGACCTCTGCAACCCGGTGGCACCATCGGTATCCTCGGCGGCGGCCAGCTCGGCCGCATGTCGGCCATCGCCGCGCGTCGTCTCGGCTACAAGGTGCGTACGTTCGATCCGTCTGCCGGAGCCTGCGCTGCGGGCATCGCCGACGAGCACATCACCGCGGATTGGAGCGATACCGCCGCGCTGACGCGTTTCGCTCAAGGCTGCGGCCGCATCACGCTCGAGTTTGAGAACATCCCACCCGCGACCGTCGAGTTCGTCGCGAAGTCCGTCCCGAGCCACCCGTCGGCCAACGTCCTCGCGACCTGCCAGAACCGTCGTCGTGAAAAGGAGTTCCTCCGCGCCTCGGGCATCCCTTGCGCTAACTTCGCCGTCGTGTCGTCGCTCGCCGAGCTTCAGGCCGCGGTGAAGACCGTCGGCTTCCCCTGCGTG
>CAINSX010000132.1 GCA_903853185.1 uncultured Opitutia bacterium | reverse complement strand
GAGACCGGATGATGAACTGGGGATTCATGTCCCAAGCTAACATTCCGGTTCCCGGTCTCCCTTTGAGTTAATTCCCCGTGCCCACGTGTCCCCGTGCCCACATGTCCCCTCGCTTCGTGCGCTTCAGCGCCCGAGCGCCGCTTTCACCAACTGATCAGCGGTCGCGCCGGCGCCGAGCTTCGTGAGCGCGGTGCGCACGCCCTTGTCGGCGTCGACGGGCTTGAAGCCGAGCGCAATAAGCGCGGCGACGGCATCCGTCGCAGGCGTAGGTTGGGCGGAGACGATGGATGCGGCGGCGGCAGGCGCGGAGCCAGGACCATCGAGTCCGACCTTATCCTTGAGCTCCATGACGAGTCGCTCGGCGGTCTTCTTACCGATGCCCGGGCACTGGGAAAGCAGCGCGACATCCCCACGCAGGATCGCGTCGCGCAGGATCGGCAACGCGAGGCGGCTTAAGATATTGAGCGCCATCTTGGGGCCGACGCCGGAGACCTTTTCGACGAGCAGCTTGAAGAACTCGCGCTCCTCGGCGACGGCGAAGCCGTAGAGGGCCTGGCCGTCTTCGCGGAAGACGTGATGGACGAGCAGGAAGACTTCGGCACCGAGCTTCGGCAGGCGCTCCGCGGTCGTGACGGGCACGTTGACCTCGTAGCCCACGCCCGACGACTCGATGACGACGCGCAGGACGCCGGCTTCGATGAGTTTGCCGCGGAGGGAGACGATCATGGCGCGATGAAAGCGGAAGCAGCCCGGGAGTTAAGCCCGAATCTCGATGATGAAGCCCTTGAGATAACGGCTCTCGGGGAAGTTCAGCAGCACCGGGTGGTCCGCCGGCTGGGACGTGCGTTCCAGGACGACGGCCTCGCGGCGAGCATCCGAAGCGGCGTCCTCAATGACCTCGAGGTACATCTCTTCCGAGACGCGGTGCGAACAGGAATAGGTGGCCAGGATGCCACCCGGGGCGAGTAGGCGGAGCGCGCGGAGGTTCAGCTCCTTGTAACCGCGGAGGGCGCCGTCGACGGCGTCTTTGCTGCGCGCGAAGGGCGGCGGGTCGAGGATGATGAGGTCGAAGGAAGCTTCGCGGTGTTCCGTGAACCAGTCAAAGACGTTGGCGACTTCGAATGAAGCGCTGAGACCGTTGCGTTCGGCAGCCGAGCGGGCGGCGGCGATAGCGTCCTCGGACTGGTCGAGGCCGAGCACGCTGGTAGCACCGGCCTTGGCGCAGGCGAGACCGAAGCCGCCCTGGTTGCAGAAGGCGTCGAGCACGCGGCGGCCCTTGGCGAGCTTCGCGACGTTCTGATGCTGATCAAGCTGGTCGAGATAGGTGCCGGTCTTCTGTCCGCCCATGAGGTCGATGAGCACCTGCACGCCGCCGACTTCCATCCAGGAAGGCTCGAGCGGCTTGCCCGAGACCGTGCGGATTTCCTGACGCAGGCCCTCGAGCTTGCGCGTCGAGGCGTCGTTGCGGAGGACGATCTCGCGCGGCTGCAGCAGGCGCTGCAGCACGTCGATGATCGTGGCCAGACGGCGATCCATGCCGCAGGTCAGGGCCTGGATCGTGATGAGATCGTTATAGCGGTCGACCACTAGGCCCGGCAGGCTGTCGGCCTCGGACCAGATGAGACGGCAGACCGACTTGCCCCCGCGGCGGTTGACGGAGGCCGTGACGAGTTCTTCAAGCAACGGGCCATCGAGGGTGATCGGACGGCGCGAGTAGCGACGCCAGGCGATCTGCGACTTCCCGTTCCAGAGGCCTGCGCCGAGGCAGCGGCCCTTGAGGTCGGTCAGTTCGACGCAATCGCCGTCGACCGGCGGCTCGCCGACGAACTCGACTTCGCCGAGGAAGGCCCAGGGGTGACCCCGGAGTGCGCGCACGGGACGTCCGGGGCGGATACGAATAGCTCTAAGCATGGATTAGTTGACAGACCTCAACTTCGGGATGACCCAGACCGCGGCGAGCACGGCGGGGATCCAGGCCGCGATCATCGGCGGCAAAGCACCGCTCTCGCCGAAGGCGGAGCAGAACGAGGAGAGAAAGTAGAAGGCGAGGAAAAGGCCGAAGGTCTTGGCAACGCCCACCATCGGGCTGATGCGTCCGGGGCGGACCGAGAACGGGATGGCGACGGCGACGACGACCAGACAGATGACCGGCGCAGACATGATCGAATGATAACGCATCGCGTAGGCGGCGTTCGGTCCGCCGGGATTGGAGCCAGCTTGATCGACGAAGCGACCGACCTCGCGCAGGGAAAGCGTGTCCGGCTCCTTTGTAGAATAGAACATCACCTCAGGGTCGTCGTCGTAATCCGGTAGCGTCAGTTCCTTGAAGCGCGGTTGGGCGATCAGCGAACCCGTGTCCGGATCGAAGCGTAGGTCGCGGCCTTCGCGGAAAGTCCAGCGCCAGCCGAGAGCGGTCTTACGGAATTCGGCGAAGCGGGCCGTCACGCAGCGTACCTCGCGGTTCTGCTTGTCGAAGGAGTGCACGATGACCTCGAACGCCTGGCCCGTGGCCAGACCGAGGGTGGAAATCAGCCAGAGCCGATGCTCTTTGGTATTCTCGAAGGACACCGAATAGGCCTGCCCTTTCGGAATGGTCGCGCCGCCCTTGGATTTGAGCGCGGTGAACTGGGCTTCCTCGACGAGGCTGTTCTGCGCCTCCAAGGCATCCGGCACGAGCACCGCGTTGAGGAGGGCCAAGAGGCCGGCCAGCAGGAATCCGATCGCCCAAAGCGGAGCCGTCAGCCGCCACATGCCAATGCCGGCCGCGCGGGCCGCCGAGATCTCCTGGTTCCGGTTCATGCTCGCGAGGACGAAGATGACGGAGATCAGCAGGGAAATCGGGATCAGCATCGACAGGTTCTTGACGACGCTGAGGAAAAGGTAGCCCAAGATGGTACCGACCGAGGCACCCCAGCTCAGGAAGTCAGGAATCCAGTTGTACCCCTCGGAAAGCAGCAGCAATCCCATGAAGCTCAGCATCGAAAGGGCGAAGACCTTGGCCCATTCGGCGAGGATATAGCGGTCAAGGATGCGCACTGCCCGGAATGACAACAAGGGTGGGCTTTCCAGCAACCCCAAACCAAGCCCCAGTATCCGTTTCCACCGATTAAGTGCGGGATTTCGCCACCGAGCAAAGGCACCCCCAATCGGAGATTGAAACCACCCATCACGGAGGCTGTCTCAAAGATGCTAATGCCAGACCCAGCGGTGGTTGTATTCTACAACTCGCCCTTTACCCCCGACCATTCCCCCGGCGGGCTCCTCCTGTTAAAATTACCCCATGCCCCGGTTCAGCCCCCTCCTCGCCGCGCTCGTCGTCGCCCTGCCCACCTTCGGCGCCAAGCTCGACTACAACGAGGACGTCCGCCCGATCCTTTCGGAGAACTGCTTCTACTGCCACGGCCCCGACGGCAACAAGCGCAAGGCCAAGCTCCGTCTCGATGTCCGTGAAGTGGCGTTGCAGAAAAAAGCCTTCGTGCCCGGCGACGCCGAAGCGAGCGAGCTGGTGAAGCGGCTCTTCTCCAAGGACTCGGAGGAGGTCATGCCCCCGCCGGATTCCCACCGCACGGTCACCGCTGCCCAGAAGGAGATCCTCCAGCGCTGGATCGCCGAAGGCGCCGAGTACAAAGGACACTGGGCGTTCGTCACGCCGGTCCGCCCCACCCTGCCCGCCAACGGCGAGCAGAATCCCGTCGACGCCTTCGTGGTCGAGAAGCTGACCAAGGCCGGCCTCACGCTTTCGCCCGAAGCCCCCAAGGCCACGTTGCTCCGCCGCCTCTCGCTCGACCTCACCGGCCTGCCGCCCACGCCCGAGGAGACCGCCGTGTTCCTCGCCGACGCGAGCCCCGACGCCTATGAGAAGCAGGTCGACCGCCTGATGGCGTCCCCTCACTACGGCGAACGCATGGCGCTTCCGTGGCTCGACGCCTCGCGCTACGCCGACAGCAACGGCTTCCAGCAGGACGGCGACACCTTCCAGTGGATCTGGCGCGACTGGTTGGTGAAGGCCCTCAACGCCGACAAGCCGTTCGACCAGCTCAGCACCGAGATGCTCGCGGGCGACCTGCTCCCGGACGCGACACTCGACCAGAAGATCGCCACGGCCTTCAACCGTAACCACATCCTCAACGGCGAAGGCGGCAACATCGCCGAGGAGCAGCGCTACGTCAGCCTCTTCGACCGCGTCGAGAGCACCACGACCACCTGGCTCGGCCTCACGGTCGCCTGCGCCCAGTGCCACGACCACAAATACGACCCGATCACGCAGAAGGACTACTACCAGTGGATGGACGCGTTCAATCACGTGAAGGAACGCGGCACCCCGAGCGGCGGCGCCACGCAGACCGGCGGCCGCAGCCGCTTCCGCCTCGATACCACGGTCGTCGAGGCCCCCTCGCCGGAACAGGCCGCCGAACTCGCCAAGCTGCAGGCCGACTTCGACGCGCTGAACAAGGACTTCTTCGTCCATCAGACGAAGGCCTTCGAAGCCTGGCTCGCGAAGCCGACCAAGGACAAGGGCATGCTGCCCAAGGAGCTCGAGGCCCTGCTCGCGCCGGAGAAGAAGCGCACCGCGGCCGAGACCAAGAAGCTCCGCGAGCATTACAACAAGAACGTCTTCACCGAGGACCGGAAGAAGATCGCCGCGGTGCAGAAGATCGACCGTGCCAAGATGCTGCTCGACGGCTACCGTGGCGACGTCCTGCCGCGCGTGATGGTGATGTCCGACGACATGCCGCGTGACACGAACATCCTCGACCGCGGCGCCTACCTCTCGAAGAAGGACAAGGTCGCCTTCGACGCGCCGGGCTTCCTCCCGCCGCTGCCGAAGGACGCCCCGAAGAACCGCCTCGGCCTCGCGCAGTGGCTCTTCCGCCCCGAGCACCCGCTGACCGCCCGCGTGCAGGTCAACCGCCAGTGGCAGCAGCTCTTCGGCAAGGGCATCGTGCGCACCTCCGAGGACCTCGGTGTGCAGAGCGACCGCCCGACGCACCAAGGGCTGCTCGACTGGCTCTCGGTCGAGTTCCGCGAGTCCGGCTGGAAGACCAAGGCCCTCCAGAAGATCATCGTCACCAGCAAGACCTACCGCCAGTCGAGCCACGTCACCAAGGAGCACCTCCAGAAGGACCCCGAGAACAAGCTCCTCGCTCACGCCCCGCGCCTGCGCCTGCCTTCGCTCCTCCTCCGCGACGTCGCCCTGCGCTCCAGCGGCCTGCTCAATGAGAAGGTCGGCGGCGTGCCGGTCTACCCGTATCTCCCGGACAGCCCGTGGGAGAGCCTCGCGATCACCAAGGAACGCGACTTCACCTACCCGCAGTCGAAAGGCCCCGACCTCTACCGCCGTTCGCTCTACACCTTCTGGCGCCGCACCATCGCGCCGGTGAACATGTTCGACAGCTCCGCGCGCCAGACCTGCCGCGTGCGCACCGCGATCACGTCCTCGCCGCTGCACGCGCTCACGATGCTCAACGACCCCACCTGGGTCGAAGCCGCCCGCATGCTCGCCCAACGTGTGACCAAGGAACAGGCCACCGACGAGGCCCGCCTCGCCCGCGCCTTCGCCCTCGTGCTCGGCCGCCAGCCCGCCGGCCAGGAGCCCGCCCTCCTCGCCAGGATGCTCGCGAACCAGCGCGCCGTCTACAACCTCACCAACCCTAACGCCGCCGAAGCGCTCCTCGCCATCGGCGAGAGCCCGCGTGACGGCACGATCCCCGCCGCGGAACACGCGGCGCTCACCGCCACCTGCCTCGCCCTCTATAACCTCGACGCCGCCGTCACCCGCGACTGAACCCCATGGACTTCGAACTCTCTCCTTCCGAATGGCGCGAGCGCCTGACGCGCCGCAGCTTCCTCAGCGCCG
>CAINSX010000131.1 GCA_903853185.1 uncultured Opitutia bacterium | reverse complement strand
GGTCCGGGCGGACGTTGCGGATGTAGAGGAAGTCGCGGGTGCGGACCGCGCGCATCGGGTAGCTGAGGTGGCCGTTGCGGACGTCGGCGTGGCGTTCGCGTTCGATGAAAGCCGCGTCGCGTCCGGTGGCTGGTTCGCCGCGGAGCAGGCCGGTCAGGCTACGCATCGTCATTTCTTTCGGCGGTATCAGGCCGGCGGCTTCGAGGAAGGTCGGGGCGAGGTCGCCGAGGTTCACGAACGCGTCGACTTTCAGGCCGGCCTTGGCTTGCTTGCCCCAGCGGATCGCGAGCGGGACGCGGGAGCCTTGGTCGTAGCAATTGCCGAGGCCGCGCGGCATCTGCCAGCCGTTGTCGGAGCCATAGACGATCAGCGTTCGCTCCAGCTCGCCGGAGGCTTCGAGGGTCGCGAGGGCGGCCGCCGCTTCGCGGTCCATACGAAGGATGCCGCCGTAATAATTCAGCAGATCGAGGCGTACCTCTGCGCAATCGGGCAGCTCTGGCGGTATCGGGAGCTTCGCCGGATCAATCCCCGCCTGCTTGGCGTCGTCGAGGAAAGGTCGCTTGCCGCCGCGTGTAGCCGTGTCGGTGTTGCCCAGCCAGAAGAAGAACGGCTGACCTGGACGGCGTGTATTCAGGAACGCATCGAGACCGGAGAATTTTGGGCCGACCGGATTTTCCTTCCAGCCTGAGACCTCGGCGTTGCCGGGCGCCCAAGGTTTGCCTTGGTAGCCGATGGTGTAGCCCGCCTCGCGGAGCAGCTGCGTGACCACCGGAGTGTCCTGCGGGAAGCCGCTCCAGAGCGAGGCGCGTTCGCCGAGTTCGTGGATCGCGCGGCCCGTGAGCAAGCTCGAGCGACACGGCGAACAGGAGGGTGCCGGATTGAACGTGTGGGTGAAGAGCACGCCTTCCTTGGCGACGCGATCGAAGGCCGGCGTGCGCGCGTGCGGATCGCCGAGGACGCCGGCATTCGGCGAGCGCCAATTGTCACCCAGGATGAAGAGGATGTTCGGGCGATCCGCGGCGGGGAGTCCGAGTGCGGAGAGCAGGAGCAGGCAGAGGGCGGGGGCGAGGCGCATGGGGGCGAGGGCTCGAGGGCAAGAGGCCCCGTGGACAGGAAGGTAGAAGGGTGCGGTTGGAGTATCGAGTGTGGAGTGGGGGGCGCGGCCGGAGGCCGCGAGGGGACATGCTGGCACGCTGGCAAGCTGCGAAGCAGAGACAACCTGATGGGGCTGGGTAGGGCGGCGATTGCCATCGCCGCCGTTCGAGACCGGAGGAGGGAAGCCGTCGGGTCTTAGCGAAGGACGGTGAACGTATGGCGCGCGCTGACGAACGGACGTGATGGCAATCACGTCCCTACCTCTGGAATGCAGGGAGAAAGCGGGTTCTAATCGGGGCCCTGGCACTTTCCTCTTGCCCGCAGGGCTTCCACGGACTTCCTCGATAGTCCTGGTAAGGAGGGGTGGCAGAGTGGTCGATTGCGTCTGATTCGAAATCAGATGAACCGCAAGGTTCCGGGGGTTCGAATCCCTTCCCCTCCGCCAGGATATATTTCTAGGGGGCACGTGGGCACGAGTAACGGTGACACGGGGGCCGATGCATTCTGCCGAAGGGATGAGAACTTAGGTTCGGTGAGCCCGCAT
>CAINSX010000130.1 GCA_903853185.1 uncultured Opitutia bacterium | reverse complement strand
GAGTAAAGGCATGTCCCCCGCGGAACAGTTGAAGGTCATGAAATCCCGCACCGAGAAATTCATCGGTGAGGCGGAGATCCTCAAGCGCCTCGAGGCCGGCAAGACCCTGCGCGTGAAGCTCGGCGTCGACCCCACCCGCCCGGACCTGACCTTCGGCCACATGGTCGTGTTCAACAAGCTCCGCCAGTTCCAGGAGCTCGGCCACCAGGCCGTCCTCATCATCGGCGACTACACCACGCGCATCGGCGACCCCACGGGCAAGTCCGAGACGCGCCCGGTCCTCTCGGAGCAGGAGATCGAGGAGAACGCCAAGACCTACCTCGAGCAGGCCTTCAAGATCCTCGACCCGAAGAAGACCGAGGTCCGCCGCAACAGCGAGTGGTTCGGCCAGATGTCGTTCCTCGACGCCCTCCAGCTCAGCCGCCGCATGACCGTGGCGCAGATGCTCGCGCGCGACGATTTCGCCAAGCGCCACGCGTCCAACACGCCCATCTCGATCGTCGAGTTCCTCTACCCGCTCCTCCAGGGCTACGATTCCGTCATGCTCAAGGCCGACATCGAGATCGGCGGCAGCGACCAGCTCTTCAACATGCTCGTCGGCCGCGACCTGCAGGAACAGGACAAGATGGCCCCGCAGGCCGTGCTCGGCATGCCCCTGCTCGTCGGCCTCGACGGCGAGAAGAAGATGTCGAAATCCCTCGGCAACTACATCGCCTTCAACCACGGCGCGAAGGACATGTTCGGCCGCATCATGTCGGTGCCCGACGCCACCATGTGGGTCTACTACGACCTCCTCCTACTCTCATCTCCGGAAGAATTCGCCGCGCTCAAGGCCGGCCACCCGATGGAAGCCAAGAAGCAGCTCGCCACCCGCCTGACGGACATGTTCCACGGCGCGGGCGCCGGCGCCAAGGAACGCGCCGAGTTCGAGAACGTCTTCTCCAAGGGCGGCGTCCGCACGGACATGCCTGAGTTCGCCTGGGCCGATGTCTCCGGCGGTGCGGCCGAGGTCGGCATCGTCGACCTGCTCGCCGCGACGAACCTCTTCCCCTCCAAGAAGGAAATCCGTCGCCTCATCGAGGGCGGCGCGGTCAAGATCGGCGACGACAAGGTCTCCGACCCAGCCCAGAAGGTCGCGCAGCCCGCGGGCGAACTGGTCATCCAGGCCGGCAAGCGTACCTTCGTGAAGGTCAAGTAAGGCCCGGATTCGGCCCACGGGGCCGCTGTGCATAAGTCCGCGGATAACCCGCCGGATTATGCCCTTCCCCTGCCCTCCAGCGGCTCCCTATTATCACCGTCCCGCATGGCCGACCCGGAAACCATCAGCCGAGACTTCGTGCACCTCCACGTGCATACGGACTATAGTATGCTCGACGGCTGCAGCCGCATTGACCGCCTGATGGAGCGCGCCTGCGACATGAACATGCGCGCGGTGGCGATCACCGACCACGGCAACCTCTTCGGGCTCTTCGATTTCTGGAACGAGGCCAAGCAGCGCTCCAAGGGCGACGTGAAGCTCAAGCCGCTCCTCGGCTGCGAGCTCTACCTCGTCTGGGACCACGCGCTCACCGACAAGCCGGACCGCCGCGAGCACAAGTACTTCCACATGGGCGTGCTCGCCCGGAATTTCAAAGGCTACCAGAACCTCACCAAGCTCGTCTCCGACGCGCACGTCCGCGGCCTGCACTACAAGCCACGCACCGACCTCGAGCAGCTCGCCAAGCACGCCGACGGCCTGATCGGTTTCTCCGGCTGCCTCCAAGGCGTCATCCCCCAGGCCCTCCTGCGCGGCGACTACGAAGCCGCCCGCAAGGCCTGCGGAAAGTTCGTCGAGATCTTCGGCCGCGAGAACTTCGTCATCGAGCTCATGGACCACGGCCTCGAGGAGCAGAAGCGCATCATCGCCGACCTCCTCAAGCTCGCCGGCGAGTTCCAGCTCCGCGTGGTCGCCACCAACGACGTGCACTACGTCGACGCCGGCGATTCCGTCGCGCACGACGCGATGCTCTGCATCCAGACCGGCGCCCGCCTGGCCGATGAGCGCCGTATGCGCTATTCCGCCACGGAGTTCTACCTCAAGAGCGAGGCCGAGATGCTCCGCGTCTTCGGCGAAGTCCCCGAGTCCATCAAGAACACCGTCGCCATCGCCGAGATGTGCGACGTCAAGCTACCCGTCGGCCAGAACAACTACCCCGTCTATATCTTCAGCGAAGGCGTGAAGCCCAAGGCCTCCGACAAGATCGACGCGATTCTCGACGGCTACGAGCAGCTCAAGAACGGCCTGCTCGTGTCCGCCGGCAAGCCGGGCGACTTCGTCATCGAGGCCGAGAAGCGCAAGGCCATGCGGGCCAACGGCTCCTACCTGCTCGAACAGGTCAAGGCCGGCCTCAAGGAACGCTACGGCGTCGACTATGACGACGCGAAGGCCTGGAAGGACGAGAAGATCCCCGGCATCGGCAAGACCAGCCCCGCCGAACTCTGCCGCCGCGTCGACTACGAGATGGGCGTCATCGCGGGCACGGGCTTCGTCGACTACTTCCTCATCGTCTGGGACTTCATCGACTGGTCGCGCAAACAGGACATCCCCGTCGGTC
>CAINSX010000129.1 GCA_903853185.1 uncultured Opitutia bacterium | reverse complement strand
TTCGTCGAGGATGACGACGGCGTTGGTGTCGAAGCGCAGGTAGCTGCCATCCGCGCGGCGGATGGGGGCGACGGTGCGGACGATCACGGCGCGGCAGACGGAACCCTTCTTCACCTGGGCGTCAGGGGTGGAGTCCTTGACGGAGCAAATGATGATATCACCCACGCCGGCGGTGTCGGTGAGCTGGCCGAGACGGCGGATCATGCGGACCCTGCGGGCTCCGGTGTTGTCGGCTACTTCGAGCCGGGAAAGCATCTGAATCATTGTAAGAAAGGTCTGGAGTTAGGTGAGGACGATTAGTCGTCGATGGACTCGGCAGCGACCTTAGCGGCTTCGACGACGCGAACGACGCGCCAGCGCTTGAGCTTCGAAAGGGGGCGGGTCTCCATGATCTCGACCTTGTCGCCAGGCTTGCACTCGTTCTTTTCGTCGTGGGCGTGCAGGACGGTGCGGCGCTTGACTTCCTTCCCGTAGACGGGGTGAGGAACGGTGTACTGGAAGTTCACCTTGATGGATTTATCGCCCGAGCGGGAGGCGACGAGACCCAGGAGGGTCTTACGGTTGGAGCGGTCTTCGGACATCGGGAAATGGAGTTTGAGGATGGATTACTTCTTCTTCGCCGGAGCGGACTTGCCGGAAAGGATCGTCATGCAACGGGCGACGTCGCGGCGCAGGGCGCGGAAACGGGAGGAGTTCTCGACAGCGCCGGTGGCCTTCTTGAGGCGGAGGCTGAGGAGTTCTTCGCGAGACTCGCGGATACGCTTCTGCAATTCGGCAGGAGCCAGGGGGCGCAGGGCCGTAGCGGCGGTGGGCTTATCTTTCCGGGGGGAGGACATCGGTGAAAAGGGTCAGTTATGGGTGGTCGGGGCCTGATGCATCAATACTTTTCGAGCTCTTCGCGAGCCACGAAGCGGCAGCGGAGCTGGAGTTTGGTGTCGGCGAGGCGCATGGCTTCGCGGGCGACAGTGATCGGCACGCCGCCGACTTCGAAGAGCATGGTGCCCGGCTTGATGCAGGCCACGTAGTACTCGACGCTTCCCTTACCAGAGCCCATTCGGACTTCGGCAGGCTTCCGGGTGACCGGAGTGTGCGGGAAGATACGCATCCACATCTTGCCCTTACGCTTGAGCGAGCGGGAGATGGCGATACGGGCAGCTTCGATCTGGTTGGCCGGAACGCGGCCACGAGAAAGGGACTGGATGCCGAAGTCGCCGAAGGAAAGCGTGTTGCAGGCCGTAGCGTTGCCACGGATCTTGCCCTTGCGGTGCTTGCGCCACTTGGTGCGAGCGGGTTGGAGATTGGCCATGTTGGTCTAGAAGATGAAGGGTTGGAGAGAAGGCTTAGAACTCGGAGTCCTTGGAGCAGATCCAGCACTTGATGCCGACCTTGCCGGCCAGGGTGCGGGCTTCGGTGAAACCGTAGTCGATGTTCTCGCGAAGGGTGTGGAGCGGCACGCGACCGACGCGGGCGGACTCGACGCGGGCGATTTCAGCGCCACCGAGACGACCGCCGAGGCGGATACGGATGCCATCGGCTCCGTTGGTCATGGTGGTCTGGACGGCCTTCTTCATGGCGCGGCGGAAGGAGATGCGGCGTTCGAGCTGCAGGGCGATGTTCTCGGCGACGAGCTGGGCCACGAGGTCGGGGCGCTTCACTTCGTTCACTTCGAGGATGATGTCGTCGATGCGAGCCTTGCCGGCGACCTTCTGGATCTCGGCGCGGAGGTTCTTGAGTTCATCGCCCTTGCGGCCGATGACGACGCCCGGGCGGGCGGTCCAGATACGGACGCGGACCTTCTGGCCGGCACGTTCGATGAAGATGCGGGGCACGGCGGCCTGGCGGAGCTTCTCCTTGAGGAACACGCGGATGCGATAGTCCTCGAGGATGTTAGCCGGGAAGTCGCGCTTGGTAGCGTACCAGCGGGATTCCCAGTTACGGCGGACGGCTAGACGGAAGCCGATCGGATTTACTTTCTGGCCCATGTTTCGGAAATTACTTGGTGGCGGAACCCAGAGACACGCGGATGTGGCTCATGGATTTGTGGATAGGGTGAGCGGAACCGCGGGCGGCCGGCATCGAACGCTTGATGACCGGACCCTGGTTGACCGTGGCGGAGACGATCACGAGATCGCTGCTGGAAAGGTTGTGATTGTTCTCGGCGTTGGCCATCGCGCTGGCGAGGGTCTTGGCCAGGAGGCGGGCGGACTTGCGCGGGATGAAGCGGAGGAGCTGGATGGCTTCCTCGGCGGGGAGGCCCTGAATCTGGCGCGCGACTTCGCGGACCTTCTGGGGCGACATACGGGCAAAACGGGTGGTGGCGTGGACTTCCATGACTTTGGTAAAGATTGGGTTAGATGCGGGGGTTGGCGCGGGGGGTGACGAGGTCACCGGCTTCGATGCCGGCGGAGTTGTCGAGGGAGAGGATGAGGGCAACCGAGCGGTGCTGACCGGCTTCGGCGATGACGAGGGCGCCGAAGGCGCGACCGTCACGGCTCACATTACAGACCGTACCGGGGCGGAAGCCGCGGTCGTGTCCGCCATCCAAGACAACCAGATCCGTCGCGCGGGCGGAGACGACCGCGACGACCGGAGCCTTGCCATCCGCTTCGGCCGCACCAAGCGCACGGACTTCCGCGCCGACCGCGGTGGCGGCGACGAGAAGGACGGACATGGTGAGGACGTTGCGCACGGTGTGGATTACTGAGCTTCCTTGCGGGAGGGCTGGGTGTGCTGGCGGAAGGTACGCGTAGGGGCGAACTCTCCGAGCTTATGGCCGACCATGTTTTCCGTCACATAGACGGGAACGAAGGCCTTGCCGTTGTGGACCTCAAGATTGAGACCGATGAAGTCCGGGGTGACAGTCGAGCGGCGAGACCAGGTCTTGATCGGCTTACGGCTGTTGGCCTTCTGGGCGACGGAGACTTTGTCGACGAGGTGAGCGTCGACATAGAAACCCTTTTTGCGGGAGCGTGCCATGTTAGGAGAGGGTTAGGAAGGGTTAGACCTGCTTCACCTTGCGGCCGTTGCGGCGCAGGATGATTTGGTTGTTGGAGGCCTTCGCCTTGGTGCGCGTCGGGAAGCCCTTGGCGAGCTGGCCCCACGGGGACTTGAGGTGCTGACGACCGCCGCCACCCTTTTTCTTACCGCCACCACCACCGTTCGGGTGATCGACAGGGTTCATGGACATACCACGCTGACGAGGACGGATGCCCTTCCAGCGGCTGCG
>CAINSX010000128.1 GCA_903853185.1 uncultured Opitutia bacterium | reverse complement strand
GTGGCGGCCTGCGCAGGCGACGGTGCGCGCCGGATGGGCGCGACTGGGGCATAGGAGGAATGCCACGCGCGAGCCGACTGACCGCAGCCCGCAACGGTGATCAGCCGAGCGCTCGCGGCGGGGGCACGGGCACCTCAGCCACGCGTGACACGCTCACCTCATCCGAAGGACGCGTATAATCGCGTCCGGAAAACAGCTTGGCCGCCAAGAGCCGGATTTCATCGGCGACCGGGTCGGCCTTGGCCTTCACCTTGGCGACTTCATCCTTCGCTAACGGGGCCTGCTCGGAATTCTTACGACCTTCCTGGGCGGCCTTACAAAGCGGACAAGGTGCATCCTCGAGGGTCTTCGACACCGCGGCCGAAGCCGTCAGCTGGGTCGCGTTATCGACGGACATCTTCGTCCAGGCCACGACCTGGAGCAAATCCCACGACAGTCCCGACGCAGCCAACCACGCCACGAGGGCGAGCCAGGCGAAGGGTTGGCGAAGACGGCGGAGCACGGGGTCAAATTGTCACCCAGGCAGGCCGGCTCAATCCCAATGACCGTCAGGCCCCAAGGTCTTACCTCTGCTTATCGAAAGAATAAGACTACCCGACGTAGGGAGTCGGATCCTGTACGCCGGCGCGCAGGAAGGCCTCCTTGCGTTCCACGCAGGTACCGCACTTGCCGCAATGCTTGTCGCCGCCGACATAGCAGGACCAGGTCAAAGCGAAGGGGACGCCGAGTTCCACGCCGCGCTTCACGATCGCGGTCTTGTCCATGCCCACGAACGGGCGTTCAAGGGAGACCTCATGCCAATCAGCGAGACGGATGGCCTTATCCAAGGCGTCCGCGAAAGCCGGGCGACAATCGGGATAGATGGCGTGGTCTCCGCCGTGCGCGCCATACGCGACCGAAGTGGCCTTGAGCGACATCGCCCAGGCCGCGGCGGTCGCGATGAGGAGCATGTTCCGATTCGGCACGACGGTGGCCGTCATGCTGACTTCCTCGTAGTGACCTTCAGGGACGTCGATATGGGAATCCGTGAGCGCGTTGGCGCCAAAGAGCGGCGTCAACCCACGCAGGTCGGCGATGCGGTGCGGTACCTTATAATGGGCGCAGATCACGGCGGCGGCTACAAGCTCGCGGCGGTGGCGCTGGCCGTAGTCGACCGAAAGCGCATGCACTTCCCTGCCCTCGGCCACCAGGTGAGCCAACAGGACGGTGGAATCCATGCCACCGGAGTGAATGATGACGGTACGCTTCATCAGCGGGGAAGTTGGACGCGGACGGCCCCGAGGGCGAGTCCGTTAATCGCGGACGCGCAGCTTGGCGCCCAGCTTGTCGAGGTGCGACACCGCCACGGCCTCGCCGACGCGCATGGCGGCGGACTCCTTGCGATTGCCGTCGCGCAGACCGGAAAGGTGCAGCCAGCCGTGCGCCACGTAGAGGCGCAGCTCGGTGGCCAGCGTGACGCCGTGCTCCTTCGCGGCCCGGCGGGCCTGGTCGATGTTCACGCAGATCTCGCCGGCGAACGCTTCGCCAGGGTGCTCTTCGCCGACGAACGTGATCACGTCGGTCACGGTCGGGTCGCCCAGGAATTCGTCGTGGAGCTTCGCCGTCTCCTTGTCGCCGAGGAAGGCGATGGACAGCGAACCCTCGGGGCAACGGTAGCCCTTGAGCTTGTCGAGCGCATGGACGACGCGCTGGACGGAGACCGCGGAGACCTTGGTCTTCGCGTGGCGGACGGAGATGTCGACGACGCGGCTCATGCGGCGGCGAAGACAGGCTTGAGCCGGGTCCAGAGCTCGGACAGCGCCTGCGGCAGGACGCGGGTATCGCCGATGACGGGCATGAAGTTGTGGTCGCCGTCCCAGCGCGGCACGATGTGGAAGTGGAGATGCGTCGGGATACCGGCCCCGGCGGCCTTGCCGAGGTTGAGGCCCATATTGAAACCGGCCGGACTCATCACCTTCTGCAGGACGGCCTGGCAGCGCACGAGTAGGTCCATCATCTCCGCCCGCTCGACCAAGGTGAGGTCCGCCAGTTCGCCGACCTCGCGATTGGGCAGCACCATCAGGTGCCCTGGATTATAGGGCGAGTTGTTGAGGATGACGAAGCAGTGGGCGCCGCGATGCAGAATCAAATTGGCCTCGTCATCGTTCGCAGCGAGCAGCGCTGCGAACGGACTGCCAGCACCGGGCTCCTTGCGGGAGCGGATGTACTGGATGCGCCAGTGCGGGTGAAGCTGTTCGGACATCGGATCAGGAGGCATAGCCCTTGGGTCGGGCGAGGTGCCAATTGCATGCCGTCAGCACGATGCTGTCGAGCGTGTCGTAGCGCGGGACCCAGCCCAGTTCGCGGCGAACCTTGGAGGCGTCGGCGTAAAGGGCGGGCGGATCGCCTTCGCGGCGCGGGGCGAACGCGTGCGGGACGGGGCGGCCGAGGATGCGGCCGACGCTGGCGATGACGTCTTTGACCGAATACGGCGTGCCGGTGCCTAGATTATAGAACAAGGCCTGCCCGGGCTGGCCGAGCTTCGGGAGCACGTCAAGGTGGGCCCTAGAAAGGTCGTCGACATGCACATAGTCGCGCAGGCAGGTTCCATCCGGGGTCGGATAGTCGGAGCCGAAGACCTGGAGTGGCGGGCGGCGGCCCAGGGCGGCGGCGATCGCGAGCGGGATCAGGTGCGTTTCGGGTGCATGGTCTTCGCCGATCGCACCGTCAGCCGAAGCCCCGGCAGCGTTGAAGTAGCGGAACGCGGCAAAGCTCAGCCCGCGCGTGGCGGCGAGCTCGCGCAGGCGCTTTTCGACCGCGAGCTTCGTGGCACCGTAAGGGTTGATCGGGTTCTGCGGAAGATCCTCCGTCATCGGCATCTTCTCAGGGATGCCGTAGGTCGCACAGGTGCTCGAGAAGACGAGTTTCTTCACGCCCTCGGCGAGCATCGCCTGGAGCAGGCCTTCGGTCCGCACGACGTTGTTGTCGTGGTAGCGTTCGGGCTGCTGGACGGATTCGCCGACATTGGTGAACGCAGCAAAATCGATGATCACTTCGGCTGCGGACTCGCGCAAGGCAGCGCGCACCGCGGCCTGGTCGCCCATGTCGGCGCGGAACAGCTTAACCCCGGCG
>CAINSX010000127.1 GCA_903853185.1 uncultured Opitutia bacterium | reverse complement strand
GAAGACGGCCTGCGCTGCATCTTCGACGGCCATACTTCCATCGAGGAAGTCCTCAAGTACACCTAACTTTCACAACACCCCACTACTCCCATGCCCGAATACAAGTACACCGCCATTGATCGCAACGGGGCGCAGGCCTCAGGTAAGATCGAGGCTGCCAACGACGAACAGGCCCGCCAGAAGCTCATGGCGAAAGGCCTGATGGTCACCACCCTCGCTAACGACGGCGGTTCGGCCAAGCCCGCCGCTACGCCCGCCGCCCCGTCCAAGGGTGGCTTCACGTTTGGCGCCAAGGTGAGCCAGAACGATGTCACGCTGATGACCCGCCAGCTGGCCACGCTCATCGTCGCCGGCTTGCCGCTGCTTCGTGCCCTCGAGCTTATCACCAAGCAGGAGCGCAACCCGGCCTTCAAGGCCATCCTCGCCAACGTGGCCGAGAGCGTCTCCCAGGGTAACAACCTCTCGGAAGCCCTCCAGGCTCACCCCAAGGTGTTCGATAAACTCTTCGTCAATATGATCCGCGCCGGTGAAGCGGGCGGCGTCCTCGACAAGGTCCTCGACCGTCTCGCGAAGTTCCGCGAAAAGGCGGAGCGTATCCAGAAGAAGGTCAAGGCCGCGATGGTCTACCCAGGCGTCGTCATGACCGTGGCCATCGTCATCGTCTACATCCTGATGGTGAAGGTCGTCCCTTCCTTCCAGAAGCTGCTCGATGGTCAGAAGACCCAGATGCCTCCGCTCACGCAGTTCGTGGTCGGTATCTCCAAGCTGCTCACGGTCTACTGGTGGGCGACCCCGATCATCATCTTCGGCGGCTACGCCGCCCTGAAGTCCTGGCTATCGACGGAGAAGGGCAAAGAGCTCTTCGACCGCATCATCTTCCGCCTGCCCAAGGTCGGCAGCTTCGTGCAGATCGTCTCGGTCTCGCGCTTCGCCCGTACGTTCGGTACGCTCATGGCGTCTGGCGTGCCGATCCTGCAGTCTATCTCGATCACCCGTGACACGCTGGACAACGTCGTCATCGCGAAGTCGCTCGAGCGCGTGCATGACCGCGTCCGCGACGGCGAGCCGCTCTCCGTGCCTCTCGAGCAGTCTGGCGTCTTCCCGCAGATGGTCACCTCGATGATTCAGGTCGGCGAAGAGACCGGCCAGTTGCCCGAGATGCTCAATCGCGTCGCCGATATCTACGACGAAGAAGTCGACAACGCGGTGACCGCGCTGACTTCGATCATCGAGCCCGTCCTCATCGTGTTCCTGGCCGTGGTCGTCGGTATGATTGTGCTCGCGATGTTCCTGCCGCTCATCGCGCTCATCACCAAGATGACCGGCGGCGGCTAAGCCGTTCCGCATAGATACGACGAAGCCCGGTCCGCAAGGTACCGGGCTTTTTTGTATCTAGGGGAGGGGAGTGATCTCCCCAAAAAGGAGGCGGCTTGCATACCCCTATGCAAGCCGCCTGTTTTTTACTGCTTTATCTTACTTACCCCATTGTCCCGTAGGACAAATTTAATACCTGATACCGTGCAATTAATTCCGTCTGGTTCAAGTCTAATTCGAATCTTTTTGGTCACTCATTTAAGTGACTGCCCTTCAAGGGCTTAAAATTGGGTGCAGGGGTAGGATTTGAACCTACGACCTTCAGGTTATGAGCCTGACGAGCTAACCGGGCTGCTCCACCCTGCAATAAGTGGGAGGCGAAGGAGAAAGCGGCCAGGGCCGAG
>CAINSX010000126.1 GCA_903853185.1 uncultured Opitutia bacterium | reverse complement strand
GTCACGACATAGCACCCATTGAGGCAACTGCATCAGGCATTGAAGAGGCCTGCCACCCGAGAGTGCCACCCTCCACCTGAATTTTCCGAGGCAGTGCTTGGCGTTTTGCGGGACCCAACCGCTAACCGCTAACCGCCAGCCGCTACCACCTACGATACGGCCAACACCATTCCCTTTGCACTTTAGGGCTTTGTCGCCAACTTTGCCCCGTCCAATGCACGAACCCACCACCAGTCCCACCGCTGAACGTTTCCCGAACGGGCCGTTCACGCGCTACATGGTCGGCGAAGGGATCTCGATGACGGGCACCTGGATGCAGGGCATGGCGCTTGGCTGGGTGATGACCGAAGTCGTCGTCCGCGACGGACTGCAAAAGTACGAAGGCCTCCTGCAGGCGGCGCCGCACCTCGCGAGCGGCCTGGTCATGCTCCTGCTCTTCCGTCTCGGCGGCGCCTACGCCGACCGCCACGACAAGCGCTTCATCCTGCAGGTCTGCCAGGTCGCCCAGATCGGCTTCGCCCTCGCGATCGGCCAGCTCGTCGCCCATGACGCCTTGCACACCTGGCACCTCATCGTCGCCGCGGCCCTGCTCGGCATCTCCAGCTCGTTCGAGATGCCGGCCGCCGCCGCCATCGTGCCGGAACTCGTCGCCAAGGAAAACGTCGCGAAGGCCATCTCCGTCGACCGCGCGGTCTTTCACGCCACCCGTCTCGTCGGCCCGGCCGCCGCAGGCTACCTTGTCGGCCGCTACGGCGCCGAATGGGCCTTCTACCTGAACGCTGCTTCCTTCATCGCGCTGATGATCGCCTTGGCGACACTGCCCCGTCGCCCGCAGGGCACGGTCGAGGAAGAACAGAAGCGCCAAGGCGGCGCGGGCGAAGGCTTCCGCCACGTCCGCCAGGACAAGCCGAGCCTCGCGATGGTCGCCCTGCTCGCCACGAACACCCTTTTCGTCTTCCCGGTCATCATCGTATTACTCCCTCTCTACGCAAAGAACGATCTCCATGCCTCAGCACAGCAGATGGGACTCCTGATGCTCTGCTCCGGCGCAGGATCAGTCTCGGGGTCGTTGCTCATCATGGCCCTGCGTCCGAGCCTTCGTCGCATCGCCATCCTCACCGGCATGGTCCTCGCCTGCGGTGCGCTCGTCAGCCTCAGCCAGTCCCACGAACTGATCTGGGCCGGCGTCTCATTGGTCTGCCTCGCCGTCGGCGTCTCGACGCTCGTCGGCCTCGCGAATACCATCGTCCAGGAACGCTCGCCCGCCGAACTCCGCGGCCGCGTCTCCGCGGTCGCCGGCCTGAGCTTCTTCGGCTTCCTCCCCTTCGCCGCGATCATCATGGGCTGGATGACGGACCTCTTTCAGTTACGCAACGTGCTCCTCGGTTCCTCGATCTGCTACGCCGTCATCGGCTTCCTCGTCATGCTCACCGTCGGCAGTAAGGTGACGGGCGAGCAGGAGCAGGAAACGTCCGTTAATTAAAGCAAAGGGAGACCGGAAACCGGAAAGAATGCTGCGGCCATGCACGCCAGCCAATCATCCGGTCTCCGGTCTCCCTTTGAGTTCTGTCTCGAGGTAGGGCCGACCATCCTTGGTCGGCCGCGGTCGAGCAGGGATGCCCAACCCTACCAATATTACCCAGCCCTGTCCCTGTCCCTGTCCCTGTCCCTGGCGAGCTGCG
>CAINSX010000125.1 GCA_903853185.1 uncultured Opitutia bacterium | reverse complement strand
GGGAGGCGCCGTCCTCAAGGGCGGTTCTGGACGCAAGTTCCTCCGCGTGCGCAACGCCACGGGCGGATCCGCCGTGCTCTGCGTCTACGATGATTCGCGCCCCGAGAATCAGCTCTACGGCGCCATCGCCGGGGTGCTCCGAGACAAAATCGGCGTTCAGGTCCCGCAGGTCCTCGCGGAAGATAACGCCGCGGGCGTGCTCATCCTCGAAGACCTTGGTGATACCGACCTCTGGTCGCTCGCGCAGGGCAAGGAATTCCCGTGGGCGCCCGTCGCCTCCGCCCTCGAACAAGTCGCTGGCATCCATCGCCTCGGCGTCGACGCCTTCGCGGGCTCCGGCATCACGCTCATGGAAGCATTCGGTCCGAATCTCTACCAGTGGGAACGTCAATATTTCCAGGACAACGTACTCGGCGGCCGCAAGCCCGACCGGGCCGTCGCTGACGAGATGGCCTCGCTCGCCAAGGAACTGATGGGCCAGCCGGTCGTCACGATCCATCGCGACTTCCAGTCGCAGAACATCATGGTGCGCGATGATTCCGCCTGGCTGGTCGACCTCCAGGGCCTGCGCCATGGCTGCATGTTCTACGACTTCGCCTCGCTCGCCTTCGACCCTTACCTCACGCGCAACGATATGGACCTGTGGCGCATCGAGATCGAGGACCACGCGCGCGAAGTCTCCGGCTGGAAGGGTTCCAGCGACGAGTTCTCGCACCTCTTCCACATCGCCGCCACGCAACGCCTCCTGCAGGCCTGCGGCGCCTACGGTTTCCTCGGCCACAAGAAGGGCCGTCCGGAATACCTGGCGCACCTGCCGCAAGGCCTACGCAACCTGACGATCGCCGCCTCCCTCTGCGGGAAGCGACGCATCGCCAAGCTGGCGGAAGATCTCGCGGGCGTCCCCGCTAAGGTCAGCCGTTGACCTTGTCGTCGAGGAAGCGGACGACCTCGTCTTCGGTCATGCGGACCTGCTCGAGCGTGTCGCGGTCGCGGACCGTGACGCCGGCCCCCTTCTCAATGGTCTCGAAGTCGATCGTGATACCGAAAGGCGTGCCGATCTCGTCCTGGCGACGGTAGCGGCGGCCGATAGCACCGGCGGCGTCGTAGAAGACGTTGTGGCGCTTCTTCAGGCGGCGATAGAGAGCCTCGGCGCGTTCGACGAGCTCGGGCTTATTCTTCACCAGCGGGAAGATCGCGGCCTTGAAGGGAGCGACGCGGGCCGGGAGGCGGAGTACGACGCGCTTCTCGCCTTCGATTTCGTCCTCATGGTAAGCCGTGGTCAGCAACGCGAGGAAGACGCGGTCGACGCCGACGGACGGCTCGATGACGTGCGGGATATAGCGGGCCTTGGCGACCTCGTCGAACCAGTCGAGTTTCTGGCCGGAGACGTTGCTGTGCTGCGTCAGGTCGAAGTCGCCGCGGGCGGCGACGCCCTGGAGCTCCTGCACGCCGAAGGGGAACTCGAACATGATGTCCGTGGTGCCCTTCGAATAGTGGGCGAGCTTCTCGGTCGGGTGCGGGTAGAGGGAGAGCTTGGCGCGCGGGATGCCGATGGATTCGAACCAGGCCAGGCAGCCTTCGATCCATTCCTTGTGGGCCGTGGCCCAATCGGAAGCGGGTGAGATGAAGTACTCGATCTCCATTTGCTCGAACTCGCGAGAGCGGAAGATGAAGTTGCGGGGATTGATCTCGTTGCGGAAAGCCTTGCCGATCTGGGCGATGCCGAAGGGCAGCTTCACGCGGCCCGTGTCGACGACGTTCTTAAAGTTAATAAAGATGCCCTGCGCGGTCTCCGGACGGAGGTAGGCGGTGGCGGAGGCGTCCTGCATGGCTCCGACGTACGTCTGGAACATCATGTTGAACGAGCGGGGCGGCGTGAGCGAACCCGGCTTGCCCGTGGCGGGCGAAGGGATGAGCGCATGCTCCTCGGTCGTGGACTCGGTGTAATCCTTGAGTACGACCGGCTCGAGCGCGCCCTGCTTGGCGAGCTTACGCTTCATGTCGTTGGCCATCTCGTCGGCCTTGGCCTGCATGCCGTCGTCCTCGAGGACGGAGACGTAGCCAATGATCTCGCCAGCGACGCGTACCGGGGCGAAGAAGAGCTGGTCGGCACGGTAGCGCATCTTCGACTCCTTACAGTCGACGAGCGGGTCGGTGAAATTGTCGATGTGACCCGAGGCCTTCCAGGTCGTCGGGTGATGGATGATTGAGGAGTCCAGGCCGACGATGTCGTCGCGGCGGTGGACGAAGTCCTGCCACCAGGCCTGCTTGATGTTGTTCTTCAGCTCGACGCCGAGGGGGCCGTAATCAAAGAACCCGTTGAAGCCGCCGTAGATGTCGGAGGAAGGGAAGACGAACCCGCGGCGTTTGCACAGGTTGATGATGGATTCCATCTTGTCGGTCGGATCGGCCATGGCGGGTAAGAGCCCACACCTATCCCCGCTCCGGGGGTCCGCCGCAAGCCTGTTCCCTCAGCGAGCGCGGGGCTCAGTGGTCAGGCCGGCCGCCTTCTTGGACCACGTCCGGGCCGCGGCGGAGACCGCGCGGAACAGCGCGGAAAATTCTGCCGAAGCCTCGTTCATGCGGGTCTGCGAACCTTCCAGGGAGGCGGAAAAGGCGGCCAGCGATGCTCCGGCGTCGGCCATACGCACCTGCAGGAGTGCCAGCGTCTCATCGTCCATCTTGCGATCGGCCTGTTCAACGGCCTCGCGGAGGCGGGCGCAGGCGGCAATTAGGCGGGTACTCTGCGCATCCAGTTTGCCGTCACCGGTCGCTTCGAGGACGGCGCCAGTCCGGCGGACGATCATCGCGGAGAAACGAGCGGCGCGTTCCGGGTCAGTCGCATCATAGAACCCGTCCAGGTCGCGCTCGAGCTCTGCGGCAATGCCGACCAGGTCTTTTTCGGCGAGATCTTCAAGCTGCTGAACGAAGTCGGCGATCCTGCTCTGCAGATGCGTGCCGAGCGGAGGAATCTCATCAGCGGCCAACGGCTCCGACGGGGCTGGCGCGGAGGCCTCCCAGATCAGTTCGACCTGTAGCATGCCGGACGCCGGACTCACCGAAACGAGACGTACGCGCAGCCCCTTGGCGACTTCGGCGCGCAGTCGGTCGCCACGCAGACGATCGGCAAAGCCGCGGTCTTCCAAGGTCTCCGGATCGAGGCTAAGTCGGACGACCGGACGAAGGCAGCCTGCCGCATCGGCATCGAGACCAATGGAGGTGACCTGCCCCACCGTGACACCCTGCACGCGGACGGGCGTACCGGAAGAGATGCCTTCGACCGAGAAGGACGGACGGAAGACCACGGAGACGAGTGGAGCGGACCACGCGTGCCACCAGGAATAGCTCGACCAAAGCACGGCCACGCCGAGGACGGCCAGCATCACGCCACCAAGGGCGCGACGACTCATCCGGCGGATTGAGGATAGCTACCCAGCCACTTCACCACTTCGCAGCGACCCTTGAGCTCGGTGACGGCGGCCTGCACGGCCGTGGTGTCCCAGTGACCCGGGAAATCGATGAAGAAGAGGTACTCCCAGGCGCGACGATGGCTCGGGCGGGACTCGATGCGGATCAGATTGATGCCGCGGTCGGAGAAGGCGGCCAGCGCACCTTGGAGGGCGCCCGGCTCATGCTTGAGCGTGAGCACCACGCTCGTGACCTCGTCCTTGGCGCCCACGGCATTGGCCGCCTTGGCGATGACGAAGAAGCGTGTGGCGTTGTCGCGGCGATCTTGGATACCGCGGGCAAGAATGGGGACGCCGCGGGATTCGGCGGCGGTCGCGGAAGCGACGGCGGCCTGGCCTTGCGGATCACGGGCGATAATCTCCACGGCGGCGGCGGTGCTGTCGGTCTCGACGAGCGCGGCGCCCGGGACGTGGCGGGAGAGCCAACCGCGGCACTGCGCGAGGGCGATATCCTTCGAGAGGACCTTCTTTACCTGATCGAGGGGGCCTTGGCCGACGAGGCACTGCTCGACGGAGAGCGTGACTTGGGCCACGACCTTGAGTTCGGATTCGGCGAGTAGGTCGAGCGAGTGGCTGACGACGCCTTCGGTGGAGTTCTCGACCGGGACGACACCGTAGGAGGCTTCGCCGGATTCGACCGCGGCGAAGATGTCGCCGATGGCGCGGAGCGGGAGCGACGGTACGCTGGTGCCGAAGGCGCGGATCTGGGCCTGTTGAGTGAAGGAGCCTTCCGGCCCGAGGTAGGCGACCGGGTTGGCCATCTGAGCGCCGATGGAAAGGGAGATGATCTCGCGGTAGACCGCGCGGAGGCCGGAAGCCGGAATCGCGGGCGCGGCTTCGGTAATGGAGCGAAGCAACTGTTCTTCGCGCTGCGGTGCATAGACCGGTGCACCGGACTTCAGCTTCGCTTCGCCGATGGCACGGGCCACCCGCAAGCGCTCTCCGAGCAGCTTGAGTATTTCGCGGTCGATACGATCGACCTCGCGGCGGTGCTCTTCGAGGCTCATTCGGCAGGCTTCTCGTCTTCGGGCGGGGCCTCCGTCGCGATCGCGGCGGAAGACTGGTCTTCCAGCGGCAGGCCGACTTCGGAATCGCCGACTTCGACCGGGGTGGTCGCACGGGTGATCCATTCGGAAATCTGGGCGGGCGAAAGGACGTCGGAGGCCGGTAGTTCGCCGAGCGAGCGCAGGCCGGTGAAGTCGAGGAACTTGTCGGTCGTACCGTACTGGATCGGACGGCCGGGGAGATCGGCGCGGCCGGTGACGGCAACGAGTTCGAGTTCGAGCAGGCGGTTCAGCGCGCTATCGACGGAGACGCCGCGGATGGCTTCCATCTCGGAGCGGGTGACCGGCTGACGGTAGGCGACGATCGAAAGCGTCTCAAGGGAAGCGGGGCTGAGGCGCTGCGGACGAGGTTCACCGCGAAGGAGACGGACCCAATCGGCGTAGGCCGGTGAGATCACGAGACGGAAACCTTCCGGGCCTTGCAGGATGCGACAGGCGTCGTTGGCGTCGCGCATCTCGGCTTCGAGGGCATCGACCGCTTCGCGGATCTGGGTCGCCGTGAGGAGAGTCGGGACCTGGTCGATGATATCCTGGATCACCTCCTGGACCGGAGGCGTGGCGGGTGCGAGCGTGGGTTCGCCGGCGGCCTCGAGGAGGTCGGGCTGGCGCTCGGCGGCCGCCTGGGCGTGGTAGCGCTGCACGACCTTCTGGATGTCCTTGATGGACACCGCCTCGGAGGTCGAGAACAGGAGGGCCTTGATGATTTTCTTGAGATTGAATTCCACGGGTCGAGGAGGCTTAAATCGGATTGTCGGGAGCGATGGGGCGGTTCAGTGTCCGCTCCCTGCCCTCTTATTAGGGGGCGCTCACCGACTGACAACCGCAGACTTTTCACACCCATCATGACCGACGCCAACCACTGCCGCCAACACTCCGCCATCGTCGTAGACGGCCCCGACCGCGCCCCCAGCCGAGCCATGCTCCGGGCCGTGGGCTTCACCGACGCCGACTTCGCCAAGCC
>CAINSX010000124.1 GCA_903853185.1 uncultured Opitutia bacterium | reverse complement strand
GGAGAACGCGGTCGCGGCAGCGAAACTCTCGCCCGAAGCGTTGGCGGTGCTCGTCCGTTACCCATGGCCGGGTAATATCCGTGAACTCCGTAACGCGTGCGAGAACCTCGCCGTGCTCCGTTCCGGTAAGACGGTCGCTGCCGTCGACCTCGATCCGCGGTTTTCTCAGCCGGCCGCCACCGCCGTTGCGGTTTCTGCCCTGCCCTCTTCAGGCGGCAATATTCTCGATCGCGAACTGAACGAGAAGCAGCTGCTGAAGCAGGCCTTGGCAGCCGCGGCGGGGAACCGGACGCGCGCGGCCGAGCTGATGGGCATCTCGCGGCGTACGCTCCATCGCAAACTTCTGCAATGGCCGGAACTCGACCCCGGCCCCGAGACGGCGTGAGGCTGCTCATTTTCTTCCTATCCTGTGTCGCCCTGCGCGCGGCTGATTTCGTCGGCTCGGATCTCCTTCAGGGTCCCGTTGCTCAAGGTATCAATCAAGCCGCAGGCAAGACGGCCGCCGATTTCGGCGGCACACTTCCAGGGCGGCAGGCCTTCGTCGACGGCCGTGCCACTGCGGCGGTGCTCATGGTCCGCGACCGTGAGGTCGCGCCGGTACTCACCGGCAAGATTGGCGTGGTCGAGTTTCGTCTCGCGAGCGCGGTGGTGGTCGTCGCGACACATCGCACTAATCGCGCGGAGCAGATTACCTTGGAAAATCTCGCGAACACCTTTGCGCGCGATCCGCGTTCGCCGGCGCGTAATTGGAACGACATCGACCCCGCGGCGCGGTCCGAGTTGATTACTCCTGCTGTCAGCTCGCCCGCGGGTTCGATGGTGTTAGAAATTTTCCAAGGCCTCGCCCTCGAGGGGCAGCCGTTCCGCCCTGACGTCCGGTTGCGAATTGAGCCGGAACTAGCGGCCGACCTCTTAGCGTCCCGCGCGGGCAGCATCATCCTCATCCCCCGTCCTCTCTCTGGGCGGGGCAAGGTCTTGCAGGTCGCCGATGGACGTTCAGGTAGGTCTGCTACGGCTTATAGCCCAGACGAGAACAACGTCCATAATGGGGACTACCCCCTTCAGGTGCCCCTCATCCTCTATGTGAGGCAGGATAGGCTGTCCGAGCTCAGCCCGGCCCTCCGGTGGCTCTTTTCCGATGAAGCCGCCGCCCTGCTTGAGAAGCAGGGCCTCTTCCCTGCCCCTAAGGCGGCCCGGACGAGGTTCGTCCAAAGGCTTGACACTCGTTAGGGCGTTTGGTCTGCTTCCCGTCCAACGCGCGCGTAGCTCAATGGTAGAGTACCACCTTGCCAAGGTGGCTGTTGCTGGTTCAAGTCCAGTCGCGCGCTCCACTTTAAAATGGAGCCAAAACCCGCCGAAACCCGGCGGGTTTTTCATTTCAGGACCTAGGCCGCCGCCGGCAGGGTCACCGTGATCCGAAGGCCCTTCGGTCGGGCGGGTTCCGCTGCGGCGGAGCCCCCGTGGAGTTCGGCTACCTGGCGGACGATGCTCAGCCCCAGGCCGCTCCCCCCTGCCCTGCGGGATTTATCGGTCCGGTAAAATCGGTCGAAGAGCCGCGGCAGGTCGGCCGGGGTCACCCCTGCCCCGTCGTCTTCCACCGTTAACTCCACCCCGCTGAGGGTGTCCCGGGTTGAGACGATTAGTCGACTCATGCCAGCCGCATGGGCTAAGGCGTTGTCGATCAGGTTTTGGACCAGGCGGCGGGCTTGGACCGGATCGGCGGCGCCGCCATCGGCGGCTTCCAGCTTTAATTCCAATTTCACACCAGCCGCCTTGCAGCGGGCGGCGAATTCTTCGGCGACTTCGCGGGCCGCGACATGGAGGGCGCCCGGTTCGCGGCGGACATCTTGGGCGGACTCCAGGCTCGCGAGGGCCAGCAGCCCTTCGACGAGTCCCTGCAGCCTTCCGACCGAGCTCACGATTTTCTGGGTGAAGCGGGCGCGGTCTTCCGTCGACATGGTCGCTTGATCTTCGGCTAAGGTCTCAGCGTAGCCACGGAGAATCGTCACCGGTGTACGGAGGTCGTGGGAGACATTCGTCACGAAGTCCCGCTCCATGGCTTGAAGGCGCTTCAGCGCCGTCACATCTGCCAGCACGAAGATGGCGGCCCCGTCGCCAAACGCTTCCGGATCTGTGCGTGCGCCGGCGGCTTGGATCCAGACGTCGGATAGCGGAGCACGGTTAAGGAGGATCATCGAGCGGGCGTCGCCCTCGACGCGGACGCGGCGGACGAGTTCAATGAAGTCGGCGCTGCGGACGAGTGGTACAATCGAGTTACCCCCATCCCCTTCCGAAAGATCAAAGAGCGAGGCCGCCGCCGGATTGGCGAGCCGCAGTTTATCCTCCGCATCGACGACCAGCACCGCGTCGGTCAGGGGAGCCAGCAGCGCTTCGATACGCCGCGCCGCTGCCGCACGGATCTCGCCTTCATTCGCAGCGCGCCGTTCGATGGCGATGAAGAGTTCTTCCAGGCGCAGCTTACGCACGAGCCAGCCTTGCGGCCGCGGCGCACCGCCGTCGGCGAGCAGCGCCCGGCGCGCCCAGCGTACATGCCCGGCGATCTCGGCGAAGTACCACACG
>CAINSX010000123.1 GCA_903853185.1 uncultured Opitutia bacterium | reverse complement strand
CGTCCATGTAGTCGACGTCTTCCGGATCTACTTCGAGGATGTCGTCGCGGAAACGGACGGTCACCTTGCCCTTGAGGCGAGAGGCGTCGTCGAGTTCGGAATTAGCCTGGGCGACTTTGAATTTCTCTTCTTGGTCCGCGGTCATGAATTCGACCTGGCTGGAGACCTTACCACGCACGACCTTACGGTACGGAGCTTCGATGAAGCCGAACTCGTTGATTCGTGCGTAGGTGGAGAGGGAGTTGATGAGGCCGATATTCGGACCTTCCGGGGTCTCGATCGGGCAGATGCGGCCGTAGTGAGACGGATGGACGTCGCGAACTTCGAAGCCGGCGCGGTCGCGGTTGAGGCCTCCGGGCCCGAGCGCAGAGAGACGACGCTTGTGCGTCAGCTCGGCGAGCGGGTTGATCTGGTCCATCAGCTGGGACAGCTGGCTGCGGGCGAAGAACTCGCGGATCGCATTACCGAAGGGCTTCGGGTTGACGAGCTTCTGCGGGGTGATCGAGTCGACGCTCTGGTCGTACTCGTTGATGCGGGCCTTGACCGTCTTGACGACGTTCTTGAGGCCGGCGCGGCACTGGTTGGCGAGGAGCTCGCCGACATTGCGCACGCGACGGGAACCGAGGTGATCGATATCATCGATTGCACCGTCGCCGGCGCTCAGTTTGCAGAGGAGCTTGGTGGCTTCGACGATATCCTCAGGGGTAATCGTGCGGGTATCGAGCGAGACGTTGAGGCTAAGCTTCTGGTTGAGCTTGTAGCGACCGACGCGACCAAGGTCGTAACGAAGCGGATCCTGGAAGAGGCGCTGCATGTGGGCGCGGGCGCCCTTGACGTTGACCGGCTCGCCGGGGCGGAGCTTGCGGAAGATTTCCTTAAGGGCTTCTTCTTCGTTACGGACGGCACCGATATCCTTACGGAGCGAGAGGATGATGGAACCGTTGTCGAAGGCGGTGTCGAAGACGCCGAACTTCTGCTTCGGGAGCTGCTTGTGGATTTCCTTGAGCGTCTCGCGGGAGAGCTTGTCGTACTGCTTGGCGACGACCTTGCCGGTCTCGACGTCGACGATCGGGTCGGCGTAGACGAGCTGGGAAAGTTCTTCGGGATCGAGCTCGAGGGCGGCCTTGGCGGTCAGCTCGCGATGCTGGTAGAAGAGGGCCAGGATGTCCTTGTCGTCCTTGTAACCGAAGGCGCGGAGGAGGGTCGTGACGAGGAACTTGCGGCGACGGCGGCGGCGGTCGAGGTAGACCCAGAGGAGGTCGTTCTGGTCGAACTGGACTTCGATCCAGGTACCGCGGTCAGGGATGATGCGGAAAGCGTGGAGCATCTTGCCGCTCGTGTGGGCGGACTCTTCGAAGCAGATGCCCGGGGAGCGGTGGAGCTGGGAGACGACGACGCGCTCGGCGCCGTTGACGATGAAGGAGCCGCGGTCGGTGATCATCGGGATCTCGCCCATCAGGATCTCTTCGTCCTTGAAGGCGCCCTTCTCACGGAGGCGGAGCTTGAGCATCACCGAGATCGCGTAGGTCGTGCCTTCGCG
>CAINSX010000122.1 GCA_903853185.1 uncultured Opitutia bacterium | reverse complement strand
CTTCTTGTACTTACCGCAGTAGCATTCGTAGTCGCGGACCGGTCCGAAGATGCGCTGGCAGAAGAGGCCGTTCGGCTCGGGCTTGAACGAGCGATAGTTGATGGTCTCAGGGCTCTTTACTTCCTTGAGGCCTTTGACCTTGCGGTTGCCGTGTTCGTCGAGTTCGTCGAGAAACTGCTCGCCGGTCCACTGGACGATCTCCTCGGGAGAGGCGATCGAGATGGAGACGAAATCGAAGGACTGTTCCTTCGTCTCGTTGGCGGTGAACTCGGGGGTGTGCTCCGGGTGAATCATGTCTTTTAAGGTCTGGGTGTGGTTACGTCGGACGCTCAGTTACGATCCGGGGTGGGCGCGGTGGTGGAGCCGAGGCGGACATCCAGGCACAAGGCCTGCATCTCCTTCATCAGCACGTTGAAGGACTGGGGCGTGCCGCTGACGAGGGTGTTGTCACCCTTGACGAGCTGCTCGTAGATCTTGGTACGTCCGGCGACGTCGTCGGACTTGACCGTAAGGAGTTCCTGCAGCGTGTAGGCAGCGCCGTAGGCTTCGAGGGCCCAGACTTCCATTTCGCCGAAGCGCTGACCGCCGTACTGGGCCTTGCCGCCCAGAGGCTGCTGCGTGATGAGGCTGTAAGGACCGGTGGCACGGGCGTGGATCTTATCCGCGACAAGGTGGTTCAGCTTCATCATGTAGATGTAGCCGACGACGACGTCTTGGTCGAACGCTTCGCCGGTGTGTCCATTGATGAGCATCGCCTTGCCGGACTCGGGCAGTTCGGCCTGCTTGAGGTATTCGCGGATCTGCTTCTCAGGGATGCCGTCGAAGATAGGCGTAGCCATCTTCAGACCGAGCTTAGAGCAAGCCCAACCGAGGTGCGTCTCGAGGACCTGGCCGACGTTCATTCGGGAAGGAACGCCGAGAGGATTGAGGCAGATGTCGACGGAAGTACCGTCGGCGAGGTAAGGCATGTCTTCGACCGGCACGATGCGGGCGACGACGCCCTTATTGCCGTGTCGACCGGCCATCTTGTCACCGACCTGGATCTTGCGCTTGGTGGCGACGTACACCTTGACGTTCTTGATGGCGCCGCCTTCGTCGATCCCCTGTTCGATGGCTTCGACCTTGCGGGCACGTTCCTGCTCAAGTTCGTCGAAGCGACGGTGGTAGCCGTCGACGATCTGGCGGATCTTCTGCTTCACCGGCGAATCATTCATCTCGATAGAGCGAGAGACTGAGGCCAGGCGGCGGAGGAGAGTCTTGGTGATCTTGCGGTTGGCCGGGATGATGGCTTCGCCGGTCTCGGAGTTTTTGACGTCGAGCGGGATCTTTTCGCCAAGGAGGATGTTCGAGAGGGACTCAGTCATCTCTTCGCGGAGGCGAGAGTCGGCCGTACGGTACTCTTCGTTGACCTTCTTGAGGGCGCGGCGTTGGTCGTTGGGCGAGAGGCGTCCGTCGTCCTTGTCGGTACGGGAGGAGACCTTGACGTCCATGATGATGCCGGAGATGCCGGAGGGCACGCGGAGGGAAGTGTCTTTCACGTCGCGGGCCTTCTCGCCGAAGATGGCGCGGAGCAGTTTCTCTTCGGGGGCGAGGTCGCCTTCGGACTTCGGGGTGATCTTACCAACGAGGATGTCGTCGGGTTTCACCTCGGCACCGATGCGGATGACGCCGTCGCGGTTGAGGTTACGCAGGGCTTCCTCTCCGAGGTTCGGGATATCGCGGGTGATCTGTTCAGGCCCGAGCTTAGTGTCGCGAGCGGTGACTTCGAATTCCTCGATATGGACGGACGTGAAGACGTCGTCCGTGAGCATACGTTCGGAGAGCAGGATCGCGTCTTCGAAGTTGTAACCGTTCCACGGCATGAAGCCGACGAGGACGTTGCGCCCGAGGGCGAGCTCACCCTTGTCGGTGGCGGCGCCGTCGGCGATGATGTCGCCCTGCTTGACCTTGTCGCCACGGCGGACCAGCGGACGCTGGTTGAAGCACGTGGAGGAATTGGTCTTCAGGAACTTGCGGAGGTCGTAGACGTAGACGCCCTTGGCCGGCTCGCTCTTGAACTTCTTGTTCTCAAGCTGGGCGGGGGCGACTTCGCCGTCCTTCGTGACGATGATGCGACGCGAGTCGGCGGCGGCGACGATGCCGGGGCCTTCGGAGACGATGACCGTCTTCGAGTCGATGGCGACGCGACGTTCGAGGCCGGTGCCCACGAACGGGGCTTCGGTCACGACGAGGGGCACGCCTTGGCGCTGCATGTTGGAACCCATGAGCGCGCGGTTCGCATCGTCATGTTCCAGGAACGGGATGAGGGCGGCGGCGACGGAGACGACCTGCTGAGGCGAGACGTCCATGTAGTCGACGTCTTCCGGATCTACTTCGAGGATGTCGTCGCGGAAACGGACGGTCACCTTGCCCTTGAGGCGAGAGGCGTCGTCGAGTTCGGAATTGGCCTGGGCGACCTTGAATTTCTCTTCCTGGTCCGCGGTCATGAATTCGACCTGGCTGGAGACCTTGCCACGCACGACCTTGCGGTACGGAGCTTCGATGAAGCCGAACTCGTTGATGCGGGCGTAGGTGGAGAGGGAGTTGATGAGGCCGATGTTCGGACCTTCCGGGGTCTCGATCGGACAGATGCGGCCGTAGTGGGACGGATGGACGTCGCGGACTTCGAAGCCGGCGCGATCGCGGTTGAGGCCTCCGGGCCCGAGGGCGGAGAGACGACGCTTGTGCGTCAGCTCGGCGAGCGGGTTGATCTGGTCCATCAGCTGGGACAGCTGGCTACGGGCGAAGAACTCGCGGATCGCATTGCCGAAGGGCTTCGGGTTGACGAGCTTCTGAGGGGTGATCGAGTCGACGCTCTGGTCGTACTCGTTGATGCGGGCCTTGACCGTCTTGACGACGTTCTTGAGGCCGGCGCGGCACTGGTTGGCGAGGAGCTCGCCGACATTGCGCACGCGGCGGGAACCGAGGTGATCGATGTCGTCGATCGCACCGTCGCCGGCGCTCAGTTTGCAAAGGAGCTTGGTGGCTTCGACGATGTCCTCAGGGGTGATCGTGCGGGTATCGAGCGAGACGTTCAGGCTGAGCTTCTGGTTGAGCTTGTAGCGACCGACGCGACCGAGGTCGTAACGGAGCGGATCCTGGAAGAGGCGCTGCATGTGGGCACGAGCGCCCTTGACGTTGACCGGCTCGCCGGGGCGGAGCTTGCGGAAGATTTCCTT
>CAINSX010000121.1 GCA_903853185.1 uncultured Opitutia bacterium | reverse complement strand
GGCGAAGGCCAGGATCTCGGGCGTCGAACGGTAATTCGTGTCGATCGTGTGGATCAGCGTGCCTGGGTGGCGGTTCGGGAAGGCCACGATGTTCTCCCAGTCCGCGCCGCGCCAGGTGTAGATGCACTGGGCGTCGTCGCCGACGGCCATGATCTGGTGCTCGCTGGCGAGCAGGTCGATGATGCGGCTCTGTAGGCGGTTCGTGTCCTGGAACTCGTCCACGAGGATGTGCTGGAAGCGCTGGCGGTAATGGGCGAGGGCGGCCGGATCGTTCTCGAGCACGAAGAGCCAGAGGCTCAGTAGGTCGTCGAAGTCGCAGAGGTTGCGCTCCTTCTTCGCGGCTTCGTAGCTCGTGCAGAACTGCATCAGCTTCTCCGGGCCTCCTTTCATCCAGTCGAGGCGTTCGGCGAGGACGTCCGGCAGCGGACGCAGCGTGTTGCGGGCGTGCGAATAGGCATCGAGGATCACGGCCGCCTTCGGGTTCGTCTTATCCTTGATGAAGGCGCCGTCGATCGACTTCACGATCTCGGAGAACAGGTGTTCCGATTCCTTCTGGTCGAGGATGGTGAAGTCGGGCGAACGCGAGGCCACGGCGGCGTTACGGCGGAGGATGCGCTGACCGATGGAGTGGAACGTGCCACCCCAGAACTGACCGCGCGGAACGCCGGTGAGATCCTCCACGCGTTCGAGCATCTCTTTCGCCGACTTGTTCGTGAACGTCAGCAGCAGGATGTCCCAGGGCATGGCGCCTTGGTGCAGGAGCCAGGCGACGCGATACGTGAGGGTGCGGGTCTTACCGGAGCCGGCGCCGGCCAGCACGAGCGCGGGTCCGCGCGGCGAGGTCACCGCGGCGTACTGCTCGTCGTTGAGCTCGCCGCGGAAATCGACGGGAGGCAGGCCTTCCACGGGTTAGCGGGCGGGTCGCTGGCGGCGATCCATCAGGCTGAACTTCACGACTTGTTCGTCAGCGCGGTAGGAAGAGCGGACCAAGGGACCGGACTCGACGTGCTTGACGCCGGCGGCGAGCGCGAAGGCCTTCCACTCGGCGAACTCTTCGGGCGTCACCCAGCGATCGATGGGTGAGTGTTCCTTGCTGGGAGAGAGATACTGGCCGATGGTCAGGATATCGACGTCGGCCGCGGCGATGTCGCGGATGAGCTGGGCGACTTCTTCCTTCTGTTCGCCGATGCCGAGCATGATGCCGGTCTTCGTGATGAAGTCGCGGGACTTGGCGTGCTTAAGCACCCAGAAGGAGCGGTCGTAGCGGGCGGTCTTACGGATCGGTCGCTGGAGGCGTTCGACCGTCTCCAGGTTGTGGTTGAGGATGTCGGGACGCGCGTCGAGGAGCGTGTCGAGGTGCTCCTGTTCGCCGCGGAAGTCCGCCGGCAGGACCTCGATGGTCGTGTTCGGGCAACGGTGGCGGGTGGCGCGGACGGTCGCGGCCCAGACGGAGGCGCCACCGTCCTTGAGGTCGTCGCGGGCGACGGAGGTGATGACCACGTGCTTGAGGTTCATCAGCGCGATGGACTCGGCCACGCGGGCCGGTTCGCCGAGGTCGAGTTCGCTGGGGCGCCCGGAAAGCACGGCGCAGAAGGTGCAGGAGCGGGTGCAGACGTTGCCGAGGATCATCACCGTGGCGCTGCCGCGGGACCAGCATTCGCCCATGTTGGGGCACTGCGCGGACTGGCAGACCGTGTGCAGCTTGTGCAGGTCGACGTTCTTCTTGGTCTCCAGGAAGTCCGGGCCGCTGGGGAGCTTGGCGCGGAGCCAGTCAGGTTTGCGGGCGGACTCGATCATGGAGGGAGGGCAACATTGCCGTCCTTGGCCGTTTTTCAACCTAACAAAGAAGAAGGGGTGCTCTCCTCCCGGAAAGCACCCCTTTTGCTATGAGTTTCGACTCAGACCTTAGAAGGTCTTCTTCAGGGAGACAGCGGTGATGCTCTTACCCTTTTCGATGTCCGAGTAGGACACGGAGCCGGTGAAGCCGAGCACCGGGTAGTTGAGGGCGATAGCGTAGTCACTCTTGTTCGAGGCACGGTCGTCGCCGTAGTGCAGGCCGACGTTAAGGCCCTTGATCTGGGCGACGTCGTAGCTGTAGTTAGCTTCGTAGTAGTACTCGGACAGGGTGCCGTTGACGCCCTTGGAGGCCTTGAGGGTCAGGCCGGCGTAGGTGGCCGAGACGTTGGCTTCGCCACCGTTAGCGGCGGTGTTGTAGGTGTAGTTGATGTAGCCGACGGAGACGTCGACGGCGCCAACTTTGAAGCCGTAAGCGGCGTAGAGGTCGATCTCGAGGCTGCCGAGGGCAGAGGAGACGTTGGACGCCCAGATGCCAGCCGAGAGGCCGGAGCTGTGGGAGACGTCGTAGCCAGCCGAGACGGCGGCCTTACCAGCGGTCTGGGAGAGACCACGGAAGACGTAGTCGCTGGAGATAGCGACGTTGCCCGAGGTGGTGAACGCCGGGGCAGCGGCGGGCGCAGCCTGAGCAATGCTCGCGGCGGCGGTGAGGGTGAGGAGGGTGATGGAGGTGTGCTTCATGGCGTGTCTCGATGTGCTCAAAGTTTATCAAAACTCCATATATTTCGACAATCGTGTGAAGATTGGCGAATAAACCCCAATGTTTGTCTAAAAGTAGACCGACTTTGCTTTAATTTAAGCGTTAATTACTGGGCTTAACCGAGATAACACTCGAGGTGCGCATCGGCTGACTTCGCCCAACTGAACTCCGCCGCCATCGCGGTCTTCTGAAGCGCTTTATAGGCCGCAGGTTGCTGATAAAGTTCGAGGGCACGGCTGAGGGCCCATTCGATGCCTCCCTGGTCGGCGTGCTCGAAAACAATCCCGGTGCCTTTCTTCTTACCGTCCCAGCCGCTCACGGTGTCGGCCAGTCCGCCGGTGGCGCGGACGATGGGGAGGGTCCCGTAGGCCATGGAATACATTTGGTTTAGACCGCACGGTTCGAAGCGACTGGGCATCAGGAAGAAATCACTCCCAGCCTCGATTCGGTGAGACAGTCCGTTGTCGTAGCCGATGCGGACGGCGCAGAACTGCGGGAAGTCGACGGCGAGTCGCTTGAATTCGTTCTCGAGCCAGGCATCGCCGCTGCCAAGGAGGACGAACTGAAAGTTTCCTTCGCGGAGGAACTTAGGCAGCACGCTGACAGCGAGATCCAAGCCTTTCTGGTCCCAGAGGCGCGAGACGACGCCCACAAGGTGGAGATCGCGATCGGTGGCGAGGTTGAGTTCGCGCAGGAGGGCGGTCTTGCATTCGGCCTTGCCGGCGGGCTTCTTGGCGGAGAAGGCGGCGGCGATGTGTTTGTCGTTTT
>CAINSX010000120.1 GCA_903853185.1 uncultured Opitutia bacterium | reverse complement strand
GGCAAGACCTTCGTGCTCACCGGCACCCTGCCCACGCTCGGACGCGACGAAGCGCGCGACCTCATCGAGAAGGCTGGCGGCAAGGTCTCGGGCAGCGTCAGCAAGAACACGCACTACGTCGTCGCCGGCGAAGAAGCCGGCTCGAAACTCACCAAGGCCCAGGAACTCGGCGTCGCCATCCTGGACGAATCCGGCCTCCGCAAACTGCTGGGTACCTAATCTCATGATCGCGCTGTCATTCCCCAAAGAGATCCCCAGCTTCGAGAAGACCGCGCTCTTCATCACGCTTAACGACCTCACGCATTACGTCGTCTTCGCCGGCATCGCGTGGCTGCTCGGCTACGTCCTCTTCCGCGGGTGGTGGCACAACCGCAAGATCATCCAGGAGATGCCCAGCGGCGCGGACATGCGTCGCGAGGCCAGGTGGTCAGCCCTCACGGTCATCATCTATGGGCTCGTAGGCAGCAGCACCCTCGCGCTCAAGAAACTCGGCTGGACGCAAATCTATACCAGGGTCGACGACTACGGCTGGGGTTGGTTCTGGGGTAGCATCGTCGTCGTGATCTTCGTGCACGACGCGTACTTCTACTGGACGCACCGGCTGATCCATCATCCCAGGCTCTTCCGCTTCTTCCACGGTGTACACCACGAGAGCCATAATCCCAGCCCGTGGGCCGCGTATTGCTTCAGCCCCGGCGAGGCCGTCATCCAGGCCGGCATCTTCCCGCTCGTCGCCCTGACCATACCGATTCACCCCGGTGCGTTCGGCATCTTCATGCTCTGGCAGATCACGTTCAACATCGCTGGCCATACTGGCTACGAGTTTCACGCCAAGTGGCTCATGGATTCCTGGCTCGGCAAGTTCCTGAACACCCCCACGAACCACATCCAGCACCACGACAGCTTCAAAGGAAACTTCGGACTCTACTTCAACTTCTGGGATCGCTGGATGGGGACCAATCACCCCGACTACGAGAAGCGCTTCCGCGAGGTGACGTCACGATGACGACCTCGAGCCACCTCCCTGATACCGCCGCTGACCTTGCCCGCAAGGGCGATGCCGCTGGCTTAGGCGCATTGCTGAAGGACGGTCAGGAAGTGGACGCGCGTGACGCCAAGGGTAACACGCTCCTGATGCTGGCCGGCTACCACGGCCGGACCGAGGTCGTGCAGCTGCTGCTGAAGTCGGGCGCCACGGTCGACCTGCGTAACGAAAAGGGTCAGACGCCCCTCGGCGGCGTGGCCTTCAAGGGCTACGTCGAGATCGCCACCCTCCTCCTCGACGCCGGCGCCGACCCGGTGGCGGACCAAGGCGGCTCGACGCCGGCCGACTTCGCCACGCTCGCCGGCAAGGCCGAGATCCTCGCCCTCCTGCAGTCCCGTCGCGACAACGCCGCCAAACCCACCCGCTGGTTCAGCAAGCTGATCGGTTGGTTCAGGAGGTAGGGCGGGCTCTCCGAGCCCGCCGATGGATAGCAGGCGGACGGCTCGGAGAGCCGTCCCTACCTTCAGAAGTCTAACAGCCGACGAATGGTGGCCGAAGGTAGGGGCTCGGCTACGCCGTGCCCGTGGG
>CAINSX010000119.1 GCA_903853185.1 uncultured Opitutia bacterium | reverse complement strand
GTCGCCGACGCCTCCTGGTCCAAGAACCCCATCGACCGTTTCGTCGCCGCCAAGCTCGCCGCCTCCGGCCTCAAGCCCGCGCCCGAAGCTGACGCCGCCACGCTCGTCCGCCGTATCAGCCTCGACCTCGCCGGCCTGCCGCCCTCCCCCGAACTTCTCGCCAAGTACGCCCCTAAGCCAGATAGCCGCCTGACCGACACCCAGCTCTCCGCGCTCGTCGATGAGCTCCTCGCGAAGCCGGCCTACGGCGAACACCGCGCCCGCTACTGGCTCGACGCCGCCCGCTACTCCGACACGCACGGCCTGCACTTCGACGCCTACCGCGAGATGTGGCCCTACCGCGACTGGGTCGTGAAGGCTTTCAACCGCAACCAGCCCTTCGACCAGTTCACCGTCGAACAGCTCGCGGGCGACCTCCTGCCCAAGCCCACCGAAGACCAGCTCATCGCGACCGGCCTGCAGCGCTGCAACATCACCACCAACGAAGGCGGCACGATCGTCGAGGAGAACCTCGCCAACTACGCCGCCGACCGCGTCCAGACGATGGGCTGGGTCTACCTCGGCCTCACCACCAATTGCTGCCAGTGCCACGACCATAAGTTCGATCCGATCTCGCAGAAGGATTACTACTCCATGGCGGCCTTCTTTCGCAACACGACGCAAGGTGGCCTCGACGGCAACGTGAAGGATGGACGCGGGCCGGTGCTCTACCTCCCGACCGACGCCGACAAGCCGCGCTGGACCGCGCTCCCTGCCGAAATCGAAACCGGCAAGAAGCAGGTCGCCGAAGCCCGCAAGCTCGGCAGCCCGCTGTTCGAACAGTGGATCGCGACGGCCAAACCGGCCGACCTCGATGCCGACATCCCGACCAAGGACCTCGTCGCTCGCCTCGCCCTCAACGAAGGAACGGGCATCCCCGCCGGTACGACCGCCGCCGGCGAACCCGTCACCTGGAAGAAAGACGGCAAGTCCGGCCCAGCGCCCGTCTTCAAGAAAGGCTCCCACCTCGTCATCGGCGAAGCCGGTAACTTCAGCACCAAGCAAGCCTTCAGCGCCGGCGCTTGGGCCCGCCCCGACAAGCTCGAAGGCAACGGCACGATCGTCGGCCGCATGGACGACCCCAAGGGCGCCCAAGGCTGGACCCTCTTCCACACTGCCAAGAACTACGGCGTCTACATCATCAGTAAATGGCCCGATGACGCCATCAAGGTCGTCACCACCAAGAACCCCGCCCGCGCGACGTGGCAGCACGTGACCATGACCTACGACGGCAGCGGCAAGGCCGCCGGCGTGAAGATCTACGTGGACGGCGTCCTCGCCGAAAGCCGCGCCGAGATCGACAAACTTAAGACCGACACCAAGGCCGCGACGCCGACCCGCATCGGCCAGCGCAGCCAGAGCGAACCGTTCCTCGGCAACATCCAGGACGTCTTCCTCTATGCCCGCGCCCTCGCCCCGACCGAAGTCACCACCCTCTCCAAGCTCGCGCCCTTGCGCCTGATGCTCGCCGGAAAGCCGAACCCGAAGCAGAAGGAGGCCCTGCTCGAACACTACCTCAACAACCGCCATGAGCCTTCGAAGGTCGCGGTAAACCTCGTTGCGAAGCTGACCGGCGAGCGGATGGCCATCCAAGCCCGCAGCCCGCTCACACACATCCAGGAAGAAAAGATGGATAGCAAACCGATGGCCAATATCCTGATGCGAGGCGCCTACGACAAGGTCGGCGCGCAGGTCGAAGCCGAAGTCCCCGCCGCCCTCGGCAAACTCCCCGCCGACGCCCCGCGCAACCGCCTCGGCCTCGCGCAGTGGCTCGTCAGCGACGCCAACCCCCTCACGGCCCGCGTGACCGTCAACCGCCTCTGGCAGGAACTCTTCGGCACGGGCTTCGTGAAGACGACCGAGGACTTCGGCATCATGGGCAGCGCCCCCTCCCACCCGGAATTACTCGACTGGCTCGCCGTCGATTTCCGTGCCAACGGCTGGGATATGAAGCGCTTCTACAAGCTGGTGCTCACCAGCGCCACCTACCGCCAGGCCGCGATCATCACCCCGGAGAAGCTGGAGAAAGACCGCGACAACGCCCTGCTCAGCCGCGGACCACGCTTCCGCATGGATGCCGAGATGATCCGCGACTACGCCCTCGCCGCGAGCGGCACGCTCTCGCCCCGCATGGGCGGCCCGGGCACCTACCCGTATCAGCCCGAGAACATCTGGGAAATCGTCGGCATGCACAACATGTCGTACAAACAGGATACCGGCGAAAACCTCTACCGCCGCACGGTGTACAACTTCTGGAAACGCATGGCGCCACCCGCCAGCCTCGACATCTTCAACGCCCCTTCGCGTGAAGCGAGCTGCGTCCGCCGCGACCGCACTAACACCCCGCTCCAGGCGCTCGTGACGCTCAACGACCCGCAGTACGTCGAGTCGGCCCGCATTCTGGCCCAGCACACGTTGCAATCTCCAGGCGACGACACCGTTCGCCTCAACGCCGCCGCCACCCGCCTGCTCTGCCGTCCGCTCAGGGCGAACGAGCTGCCAATCCTCAGCGACAGCCTCGCCCAACTGCGCAAGCACTACACCGCCCACGCTGCCGACGCCGAAGCCCTCCTGAAGGTCGGCGACTCGAAGTCCGACGAGAAACTCTCCAAGTCCGAACTGGCCGCCTGGACGATGGTCTGCAGCCAGCTCCTCAACCTCGACGAAGTCCTTAACAAATAATCCTATGTCCATCCTCCACGAGTGGAACACCCTCCAGACCCGCCGCCGCTTCTTCGGCACGGGTGCCAACGCCCTGGGCGCCGCCGCGCTCGCTTCGCTAGTCGGCAAGTCCGGCCTCCAAGCCGCGACCGGCGCGGTCCCGACGCACTTCAAGCCTACGGCCAAGCGCGTCATCTACCTCCACATGGTCGGCGGCCCGTCGCAGCTCGATCTCTTCGACTACAAACCGAAGATGAAGGAGATGTACGACAAGGACCTCCCTCCAAGCATCCGCAACGGCCAGCGCCTCACGACCATGACCAGTGGCCAGACGCGCTTCCCCATCGCGCCGGCGAAATTCAACTTCGCCCAATACGGCCAGTGCGGGATGTGGATGAATTCGGAGCTCCTCCCCAACCTCTCGAAGAACGCCGACGACATCTGCTGGATGCGCTCGCTTCACACGGAGGCCATCAATCATGAGCCGGCTATCTGCGCGATGCAGACCGGCAACCAGGTCGCCGGTCGTCCGTGCATCGGCTCTTGGGCCTCTTATGGCCTCGGCTCCGAGAACGACAACCTGCCGAACTTCGTGGTGCTCATCGCCACACCGACCAACCGCGAACAGGAGCAGGCGATCTCCTCCCGCCTCTGGTCCAGCGGCTACCTGCCGAGCGAACACTCCGGCGTCTCCTTCCGCAGTAAGGGCGACCCGATCCTGTTCATCAACAACCCGCCCGGCGTGCCCGATGACATGCGCAAGCAGACCATCGACGGCATCAATCAGCTCAACCGCCTCAACTACCAGGCGGTCGGCGACCCTGAGACGCACACGCGTATCCGCCAGTATGAGATGGCCTTCCGCATGCAGGCTTCCGTGCCCGAACTGACCGACCTCACGAAGGAGCCAGAGAGCACCTTCAAGCTCTACGGCGAAGAAGCCAAGAAGTCGGGTTCGTTCGCCAACAGCCTGCTCATGGCCCGCCGTCTCGCCGAGCGCGGCGTGCGCTTCACGCAGATCTATCTCAACAACTGGGATCACCACAGCAACTTGGTCAACCGCATGCCCAGCCAGTGCAAGGACATCGACGGCCCCTGCCACGCCCTCATCGAAGACCTCAAGCAGCGCGGCATGTTCGACGACACGCTCATCGTCTGGGGCGGAGAATTCGGCCGTACGATCTACAGCCAAGGCGGACTCAGCATGACCAACTACGGTCGCGACCACCACCCGCGCTGCTTCACGATGTGGATGGCTGGCGGCGGCGCCAAGGGCGGCCGTATCTACGGCGAGACCGACGACTTCAGTTACAACATCGTCAAGGACCCGCTCCACATCTCGGACTTCCACGCCACGATCATGCACCTCATGGGCTACAACCATGAGCGACTGACGTATAAATTTCAGGGCCTCGACCAGAAGCTCACCGGCGTCCTCCCCGCCAAAGTCGTCAAGGAACTGATCTCCTAATAGGGGCAGGGGTTGGGATAGGGGTTGGGGCAGGAATATCCTGCCCCTTTTCATTTCCACGTTTTGTCGCATCTTGCCTACCCCCACCCCTGCCCCTACCCCTATCCCTAAACTGCCATCCCATGCGACTCGCCCTCCTCGCCCTCCCCCTCGCCCTCCCCCTCGCCGCCGCTGACGACGCGGCTTGGCTGCAGACCAAGGGTACCCTGCTCTTCCACGACGCCTTCGAGCGCGAAGAGACCGGCACAGGCCTCAAGGACATCGGCAACGGCTGGGAAAGCGCCACGGCCGACCGCGTCCCGAAGATCAAACAGGCCGACCTCGACGACGGCATCATGAAGATCGCCAGCGCGACCAAGGAAGCCGGTCACGCGGCCCACATCCACCACGACGCCGGCTTCGCGGACGGTGGCGTCATCGTCCGCTTCAAGTTCCCCGGACTCAACAAGGCCGAGAACCTCCAACTGGGCTTCGTCGATCGCGAACTCAAGGACGTCCACGCCGGCCACCTCTGCTACGCGATTCTCTCGCAGACCGACCTCACGCTCACCGACCGCAAGACGGGCTCGATGAACCTCGCGGTGAAGAAGAAGCACGCGGACGATGCGGCCGCCAAGCGCAAGCCGGACCCCGAATTCGAGGCCATGCTCAAGACGAAGACACAGGTCACCCCCTTCAAGGCCGACACGGAATGGCACGTGCTCACGCTGGTCACCGAAGGCGACGAGATGCGCTTCACCCTCGACAGTAAGCCGCTCGCCGCCCACCGCTCCCCCGGCTACGCCCACGACATGAAGCGCTGGTTCAGCTTCCTCGCGAACTCGACCGTCTGGATCGATGACGTGAAGATCTATAAAGTGCGCTGATCGATGAGGCTCCTCGGCATCGAAGGCGGCGGCACCCGTACCTCGGCCTTGCTGGTCGAGGGCACGGATACCGTCCTGGCTTCCTTCGCCGTCGGACCCGGCAACCTACAGCTTCTTAACAGCGAGGAACTCTCCGCCCTATTCGCTTCGATCCGTGCCCAGCTCCCGGCCCAACCCGACCGCATCGGTATCGGCATGGCGGGCGTCCGTTCCGCCGCCGACCGCGAGCGACTCAGCCGCGCCATGGCCGCCACCTGGCCCAACACGCCCACCGTCGTCGGCGATGACCTGATCCTGGCGCTCGAAGCCGGCGAATGGCCGGCCGACTGTGCCGCCCAAGTCCTTCAGCTCAGCGGCACGGGCTCCTGCTGCCTCGGACGGCACCGCAACGGCGCCTCGGTGAAGGTCGGTGGACGCGGCCATATCATCGGCGACCGCGGCAGCGCGTGTGATATCGCGGTCCACGCCCTTCGCTCGACGGTCACGATCTCCGACATCGACGCCGACTGGCCCCGACTCGGCGCCGACATGGTCGCGTTCCTGCAGATGAACGACCCGGAGTCGCTCATCGAATGGTCGATGACCGCGAGCAAGGCCGACATCGCCTCGCTCGCCCAAGTGGTCTTCGAAGCCGCATCTTCCCGCCAAGACGAGATTGCCGTCGCCATCCTGCGTCGCGCCTCGGAGCGACTCAGCAAGGATGCCGTCCACTGTGCCGCCCGCGTGGCCCAGCCAGGCGAGAAGGTACAGTTCTTGCTGAACGGCTCGACGCTCCTGAAGAACGGATGGTTCGCCGACGAAGTCGCCGCCAAGATCCTCGCCGCCCGCCCGGGCAGCGAAGTCGTCCGCCTCGCCCGTCCCGGCACCTGGGGCGCCATCGCCCTCGCCCGTCAGGCCGGCACGCAGGCCGCCCCCAAGACCATCGCCGCCGTCAAATCCAAGCCGAGCGCGTGGCGCCCCGTCGCAAGCGCGCCGACCGAAGGACGCAACCCGAAATCTGCCGGCTTCGCGGAGATGCCCCTCGCCGAGGCAATCAAACTGATGCTCGCGGAAGATGCGACGCTGCCCGGCAAGGTCCTCGCGGAAAGCGCTCACATCGAATGGACCGTCAACGAAGTCGCGCGTGCCTTCGCCTCCGGTGGCCGCCTGATCTACTGCGGCGCTGGCACGAGCGGCCGTCTCGGAGTGCTCGACGCCAGCGAGTGCCCACCGACCTTCCGCACGCCCGCCTCCCTCGTCCAAGGCATCATCGCGGGGGGCCGCACCGCGCTTTGGAGCGCGGTCGAAGGCGCGGAAGACGACGAAGCCGCCGGCATTCGCTCCATCGCTTCCCGCTCAGTCACGGCGCAAGACGTCGTCATCGGCATCTCGGCCAGCGGCCACGCGCCCTTCATCTGGGGCTGCCTCGCCGAAGCACGCCGTCGCGGTGCCAAGACCGTCCTCGTCGCCTGCAACCCTGGGTATCGCGACCACCCCCTGCTCGATCGCGCGATCTTGCCTGACACCGGCGCCGAAGTGCTCACCGGCTCCACCCGCCTCAAGGCCGGCACGGCGACTAAGCTGGTGCTCAACCTCATCACGACGCTCGCGCTCGCCCGCTCGGGCAAAGTCGTGAGCAACCTGATGATCGATCTAAATCCTTCGAACACCAAACTCCGCGACCGCGCCACCCGCATCGTCCAAGAGCTCGCCCAGGTCGATGCGACGGCCGCCCGAGAAGCACTCGAGTCCAACGGCTGGATCATCCGCCAAGCGCTCGCTGCCATCGCCCAATCCACGCCTTAATACCCCATGAGACTCCTCCTCTCCCTCCTGCTGACGCTGTCGATGGCTTCGGCTGCCGAGACGCCTGGCTCCATCCAGCCATCAACTAAGTGGACCACCCAAGGCCTCGAGGACGCCAAGCAGGACCGCAAGAGTATGCCTTACGACGGATTCACGCCGAACCGGATGGTCTGCGACACGACCCTGCGCCTACTGCCCGACAAGTCCTG
>CAINSX010000118.1 GCA_903853185.1 uncultured Opitutia bacterium | reverse complement strand
GACCTTGGCCTGTTCGAAACCAGCGGCCATCAGGGCAGTCGCCCAGCCGTCGGCTTGGAAGCAACTCTCGTGATACACCACCACCATCTCCAGAGTGGGTTCGACGGGCCGGCCGGTCTTGGGCGAGAGGATGTGCGAGACGGGTTTACCGGCGGCGAGCCGCTTGGCGCGGTAGAGCCCGGAGGGGCTCAGGGCACGATCGGTCAGCAGCACCGTGCGGATCATGACGCGCGGGTTGAACGGATCCTCAATGCCGACGCGCCACGAGCCGGAGGCCAGGATCTCTCCACCGACCTCGACGAGGAAGTCCGTCTGCCCCAGGGCACGGAGAATCCCCGCGGCACGGTCCGCCGCATAGCCCTGCAGCACTGAGCCCAGATCGAGGTTCACCCCTTCGTGGCTCTTGGCGAGGGTGAGGTTCTCCTTGTCGAGCTTAAGCTTCTGCCAGCCGACCTTCGCGAGCGCGGCCTTGAGCTGCTCCGGCGTCGGGTCGGCTAGCTTGCCCGCCGGGCCGTAACCCCAGAGGTTCGTCAACGGCGCGACGGTGATGTCGTACATGCCGTCGGAAGCCGCGCTCAGCTTGAGCGTGAACTCCACCATGTCGGCAAGTTCTTGGGTGATGCCGAAGGGCTGGGTGGATTCGAGGTGATTGAAGTCGGTGGTCCCGGAGGATTCGCGCCAATGCGAGAGCGAGAACTCGATGCGATTGATCTCGGCCTCGAGTTCGCGTTTGAGGATCTCTGCGTCGACGTCGCTGCCGCGGACCTTGACGGTCCAGGTCGTGCCGAAAGCCGCGCCGTGCAATTCGGTGACGGCATGCCGGGCCGAGCTCTCGGGGGTTTCTTCTGCGGTGAATTCCGGACGGGGGAGAAAAGCCACCACCGCGCCCATAGCCAAGATGACCGCCGCCCATGTATCGCGGCGTCCCCACGCCTCGGCCTGATTGGCGGAGCGCACGAACTTGAACAGGGCGCCGGTGGGGCAGCCATATTTGCAATAAGCCTGCGGGACGACGACCGAGGCCAGCAGGCCGACCACGGCGAGGACGAGGGGAATGGCGACCCCGACCCCGAGGACCCAGGCGTCAAAGGGCTCGACCTGCCCGAGGCTCCAACGGGGCCAGGCCAGGGCCGCCCAAAAGGCCCCGGCTAGGGCGATGGCAGGCAGTTTGCCCAGCCAAGCGTGCCAACGGGCGGGAACGGCCACATGCAGCCTCTTGAGGCCTCCCAGCAGCTCCTGCGCGGCCCCATGGGGGCAGGCGTGGTGGCAGTAGAGCTGGCGGCGCGAGCCCCAAGGGACCAGCAAGGCGACGACACCGAGGATGAGCAGCGCCGGCGCCTGGGCCCAAGGAATCCCGTGACGGGCCCAGCCGGCGAAGAGCGAGAGCGAAAGCAGCTGCCCGAGCCAGAGGCCAAGGCCGCCGACGAGGAGGATTTGCCAGACGGTCCGCACCACCGGTCGGCCATGCAGCGGCGTGAAGGTCATCAGCAACGCGCCGACGAGGAAGCACCAGAGGGCCGCGGTCTGGAGTTTCTGCCGAGCGTCCTGTTTCTCGCGGTGGCCGCCGTGCGCGTCGTCGGCGAAGCGTGACTGCAAGCCCTTGGCGATCGCGTAGCTCGTGAGCGTCGCACCCGCAACGGTGTCGAGTTCGCCTTTACGGAAATCAAACTCAGCCCATTCGCGCGTGGTCCATTTCGTCAGGTCCTTGAAGTAGGTGCGGCCTTGCGGATCGGGTTCCTGGTCCTTGATGCGGCTGACATAATCGGCCGTGTCGTAGGTCGTACGGAGCACGACCTTACGGAGCCGGAGGCCGTCCGTTTCGACGGCGATGAGCGTCTCGCTCGGGCCGGCGTAGCCGATGACTTCGTCGGCGGAAGGCGAGGAGCGGACGACGTAGCCGAGGTGGGCGCGGTTAGGACCGCGGACGAGGTTCCAGCCGAGGCGCGGGACGTTGGGCTCGAAGCCGGTCGCGTCGGGAAAACCCGCGCCCTGGATTTCCTTGAGCGAGAGCGTGGTGGGAAAACGCAGCGAGACGTAATTGCCGGAGAGACGCTTCTGGATCGATTCCGTGATCGCGTAGGCGGTGAGCGTCGAGCCCGCGTAGGCATCGAGTTTCGGCGCCGGCTGCGTCGTGGGGCGCCAATCTTTGAAGGATTTCTCGAACGCCGCATTGCCGCGCAACGTGTCGACGTGTTCCGGCGTGTCGTCACTGGAAAGAATCCGGGTACCGACGACTTTTTCCTGATTGTCGAGCGCCACGAGCACGTTGCTCGGGCCGGCGTAGCCGAGGATACTATCGGCATCCGGGGCGGTCGTGACCAGTCGACCCAGCCGATTGCCGTATTGATCCTGGACCAACAGCGTCTGGCTGGGATCAGACTTCAGGCGCTTGGCGCCGGGGAAGAAGGCCTTGGCGTCATCGAGCCCCAGTCGCGTCAGGGCGGATTCCGTGACGGGCGTGGTGCGTTGCAGCAGCAAGGCAGCCAGCAGCAGCGCCGCGAGGCGCCAGCTCTTGACCAGCCAGGCGCTGACGCGGGGCGACGGCATCGCTTAGTCGGCGAGGATCAGCTGGAACGCGTCGGCCTGCACGTTGCCCTTGGCGCCGTCGGTCGAGAGGACGAGGGTATGCGTGCCGGCGGCAAACTGGAACTTACCAAGGGAGACGGGCTTCTCAATCTCACCGACCTTCTGATTGAGGCGGAGCGTGACAGGCTTCTCGCCGGCGCGATTGATCGTCAGCACGGAGTTGGCCGAGCGGTTCTCGTGGCCCTGCCAGTAGCCGCGGAGCTCATACTTACCGGCGTCCTTGATCTCGAAGGTGTAGGTCGCGCGATTGCCGTTACCGGCGGCGTAATGATAGCCGCTACCGAGATGGGCCAGGCCCGTGCCTTGGGTCCACTTGCCTTCGAACTTCGCTTGGGAGTCGTCGACGACGATGCCACCGAGCTTCGCCAGCTCCTTGAGGTCGTCGGCCGAGAGCTTGGACGGCGAGCCCTTGGTGAGGTCGAGGTTCATCTTGCCGACCGGGAGTTCCTTGTAGTCGGCAATCGAGGTGTCGAGGAAGAGGTCGCTGCGGAGGTCGCTGCGGCGCATACGACCGGGCTGTTCCATGAGTTTGATGAGGTCGGGCAGGTGCTTCTGGTAGACACCGCGCGGATCGGTATTCTCACGGACGGCCAGGTAGGCGGCCTTACCGACGACTTCACCCATCATACCGATGGTGCGCATGACGCGGACGGTGCCGAGGGCTTCATGCGTCACCGAGATATGGCGACCAGCCATGAAGAGATTGCCGATGTTCTGGGAGTAGAACAAGCGGTAGGGCAACGGGTAGCCGTTGCGACGATCGACGGCGGCGATGCCCTTGCCATCGGCGCCAACGTAGCCGAAGGCCGCGCGGGAGATGAAGGGGTTCTCCGGGAACTTCTTGGCGTATTGTTCGCGAGCGTAGTGGAGGTCGATGTCCCAGGTCGTGGGCACGCAACCGTCGTCGAACTCCTTGCGCGTGATGATGTCCTGCTTGTTCAACACGATGTCACCCGTGAGCAGGCGGGATTCGCGCGGGCCGCCGACGTGCGAGGCCCACTTGAGGTCGGCGAGGGCATACTTGGCCGCGTCGGGTCCGTTCTTGAGGGCTGAGAAGGCGCCGTAGATCGCGCGGAAATTCCAGTCTCGGATGTATTCCAGGCCGTTGATCGGGTCCTGGTCGAAGCCGGATTCCCAGAACCATTCGGCCTTCATGAAGGGCTTATCGTCGATCTTGGCCTTCGATTTCAGCAGCGGCGGGAAGTCGCCGAGCTCGAGCGGCAGCGCCCACGGGGTCGCCGGCCAGCTGACGGCCTGTTCGGCGTCCTGGTAGAACCACATGTTGGACATGCCCATGCGCTTGTCCTTTTCGATCTGATACTTCGCTCCGGCGTAGGCGCCGACCCAGCCGTGGCCGGTGGTGTCTGCCACGAACTTCGCGCGGAAGGTCTTCTCGCGGCCAGTCTTGACGTCGATGGCCTTCACGGCGGCGATGCGGTTACCGTCCATGATGACACCGGTGGCGAAGTGGCCGAGGAAGAGGGAGATGTTCTTCTCATTGCGGACGACCTTTTCTTTGAGGTCGTCGCCAAAGCTCTCGACGCGGCCAGGGCTATCCGGCGAGCGGTCGCCGATCTCCTCGATGATCTCACCGAGGTGCGGGTATTTACCGCGGGTGGTGCCACCCATCGCCCAGACGCCGATCTCGGAGCTGCCGTTACCGCCGAGCACGAAACGGTCCTGGATGAAAGCGACCTTCAAGGACTGACGGGCGCCGGAGAGCGCCGCGCCGAGGCCACCGTAGCCGCCACCAACGACGACGAGGTCGAACTCGCCTTGGTCTTCGGGGCCCTTGGGGCTATTCCACTGCGAGCGGGCGGCGACGAGCGCATCCCCTTCGGGCGGGGTAAAGGAAGCGTCCTTGCTGAAGAGGATCGCATCGGCGCGGCCGGCGAAACCGGTGAGGTCATGGAGCGCGAGCTTCACGTCGCCAGCAGGCAGCGTGACCTTACCGCCTGCTTGCCAATGCCACTCGGCACCCTGGGTACCGAACTCGGCGGCGACAGCCTGGCCGTTGACGATCAGTTGGAAGCGACCAGGGGTGCCGGGGGCGTTCCAGTGGGCGACCCAATCCTTGGTGCGCACCCAGACGCGGTATTCGCCGGCAGTGGCGATGCGCAAGGAGCCCGTAGCGTCGGCGACGGGCTTACCGAGGCCGTGGGCGAGGAGGTAAGGCGAGCCGACGATGTTCGTGAAGGAGGTATCGAGTTTCCAGCCGCCATGGGAGGACAGCGATTCGGCTTCGACGAAGACCGTGTCGGAGGATTGGGCGCGGCCAGAGACGGCGGCCAGCAGGGACAATCCGAGGAGGGAAAGCACGCGAGGGGACATTGAGGTATTAGATGGCACTAGGATGAGAGAGTTCCAGCCAGAATGGTGGGGTGGAAGCCTTACGAGAAGAGGACTGAGTCGAGGGCTGCATCGAGGACTGAATGGAACGACACCCCGGGACAGGGGCAGGGAGGGGCCCCTCTCTTGTTCGCCGCAGGGCGAACGATGGTAGGGGCAAGGCTAAGCCTTGCACTCCGCCGCAGGAGGGCGCGGCGAAGCCACGCCCCTACCCTTCTGCGCCCTGCGCGGCAGGTGATATCATGAAAGTCAGGCACAAAAAAGGGCGGCCGAAGCCGCCCTTCCCTATCTGGCCCTCAGGCCTTCGTGTCCTCGTGCGCTCAGGCCTTCTTCTCTTGGCGCTTGCGGCGACGGATCGCGGCGGCCGCGAGGGCCAGCGCGCCGATACCAAGGCCGTAGGTGGAGGGCTCCGGCACGGCGGTCAGCGTAATCGCTCCGTTGGTGGCGTTGTAATCCAGCGACCACAGGCCGGCGTTATTAGCCGCGCCGTTGGTGTAGCTAAACTGGCTGAGGTCGATGCTGAAGACATCGTTGATGTTGGCGTTGGCGCCCAGGTTCAGGCCACCGGAGCCGATGACCCCGAGGTTGAACGTGTGGATGCCTACCGCGCCCCACGAGAAGTCCATGTTGGCGGCGGCGCCGGCGTGGATACCGTCGGACAGCGAGACGACCTTGAGGACAGCCTTGTTCGCGGAGTTGATCGAACTGACGTCGAGTCCGTTGAAGGAGAAGAAGTCGTAACCCGTACCCGCGGCCTGAGTCTTATCCCAGATCTTGAACTCGAGACGCGCGCCGCCCGAGAGCGTCATGCTGTTCGTCGACAAGGTCCCGATCGTGACGCCGCGAGCGACGGTGCCATGGTCGCCCACGGTGACGTTACCGAGCGCGACCGGCGCGACGAGCGTGCCGCCCGTGGT
>CAINSX010000117.1 GCA_903853185.1 uncultured Opitutia bacterium | reverse complement strand
GGCATGGGCTCGTCCCGCGACTGGGCCGCCAAGGGCACCGCCCTCCTCGGCATCCGCGCCGTTGTCGCGCAGTCCTTCGAGCGCATCCACCGTTCCAACCTCCTCGGCATGGGCGTGCTGCCGCTCGAGTTCGCCGACGGCAAGAACGCCGCTTCGTATAACCTCGATGGCACCGAGACCTTCGACCTCGAAGGCCTCTCCAGCCCGATCAAGCCGAAGACGCCGGTCACGCTCGTCATCCGCCGCGCCAACGGCACGGTCGACAAGGCTGCGCTCATCGCCCGCATCGATACCGCGATCGAAGGCGAGTACTACCGCCACGGCGGCATCCTGCCCTACGTCCTCCGCCAGATCCTGAAGTAAGGTTCCGATCAGGCGAAACCAAGGGCGGCTCCGCGAGGGGTCGCCCTTTTTGCTTTGAAAAAACCCGTTCGCGGAAAACCATGGACCCATGTGGATGCCCACGTCCGAGGAAGATGACCCGTCCCGCGAAAGCCTCTCCCGGTTTCTGCGACATATCGGCGGTTCCGTCGCCCTCGCCTTCGGCGTCCTGCTGGTCGTTTCGCTGGTCGAGAAACGTCCGCTCAGCGGGGATCGGTACCCTGACTGCTTCGTGATGGCCTTGCTGGCAGGCGTCGCCGGCGCCTCCGCGGGGGCCGGCCGGAGACTCGTCTCCGCCTTACGCGCACTATCCGTGTCAAAGGATTCCCCCGACCCGGCCGCACGTTCCTTGCGCAAGCAATACCTAGTCGTCTACGGGTTCGGAGCGCTCATGTTCTTCTTTTTCGCGGCCATCCTGTTCCTCCTCGCCGTCAGCATCGGCACGGGACACGGGGAGTGGGTGAGTTGGATGCCCCACCTCCCCAGGCGCAGAGGCCTGATCGACTTGCTATTGCGATAAAGGGCTCGCCCATTGCGTCTTGCCCGCCCGGCCGGACCGCCTAGACCTATGCGCATGGAAATCGGCGTCATCAACGGACCCAACCTCGACCGTCTCGGCAAGCGCGAGCCGGAGGTCTATGGCACCCAGACGCTCGCCGACCTCGAGAAACTGATCGAGAAGCACGCCAAGGCCGCCGGCGCGAAGACCCGCTTCTTCCAGTCCAACCACGAAGGCGAGATCATCGACACGATCGCCAAGTGGGCCGACAAAGGCGTGAAGTTCCTGGTCATCAATCCGGGAGGCCACACCCATGTCTCGGTCGCCCTCCGCGATTCCATCGCCGGCAGCGGCATGCGCGCCGTCGAGGTGCACATCTCGAACATCTACAAGCGCGAAGAATTCCGCCATAAGTCCGTCACGGCTTCCGCCTGCGAAGGCGTGATCACCGGATTGGGCTTCGAAGGTTACCTGCTCGCGGTCGACTTCCTGGTCGCCAAGGCCGCGGCGAAGCCCGCCAAGGTCGCTAAGTCGAAGAAGAAGTAACCTACGCCGCGGGGAACCGCGCGAGGTCACATTCTTTACGCAACGCCCTGCCCTCGCAAAGGTAGGCCGCCATCTCGTCGGCCATCGCCGGCGCCCACACGGTGCCACGCGGACCAAGGCCATTGAATAGATAGGTACGAGGCAAACTGGGATGCGCACCCAGGAACGGATGGTTATCCGAGGTGCAGGGACGGACGCCGGCGATATGGGCGGTAACCTCGACCTGCAACGCTTGATCAAAGTAACCGCGGAACCGACCAAGGAGCTTCTCCTTCTGCGCCTCGGTCGGAGCCTCATCGAGTTGATCCCACTGCCAGTTGGTACCCGTACGCCAGACGCTCTGCCCCAGCGGCAAAGCCCAGCCTTCGCGATTCAAGATAAAGGGCTTATCGGCGACGTCGGAGCGCAGCGTCAGGGCTTCGCCCTTGGCGGGCTGCCACGGGAGATACTTGAACGGTCCGCGTTGAGCCGACTTGTAGCCATCGCAGTAGACGATGGCGCCCGCGCGGACCGCACGCCAAGTGACGCCTTCAGTGGTGACCACGGCATCCGCCGGATCAAAGGACGCCTCGGTCAGGCTACCTGCCGCCACCAACTCAGCCCGGACATCCGACATGAGCTTTGGGAGGTCGACCCAGGCTCCATTCATCAACGCGCCTCCGAATTCGTCCGCCACGCCCGCATCAAGTTCGCCGCGCGCGGAAGTCACCCGAGCGATGAAAGGCTGGCAGCTCTTGCATTCGGTACGCTTGAGTCCCTTGGCCCGCTGCTCCTCATCGACGAACATGCGATAAACCTCGATAGGACGGAAGACCCCCAGTTCCGTCAGGCGCTTCTTGGCCGAGGCGAAGAGCTCGGGGTAGTCCTTGGTCAGCGTGAAGCGCCGGCCGGTCAGGGGCGTCATCAGGCCCGCCGCGACCTGCGAAGAGGAAGATTTCCAGCGATCGTCCACGACGTGGACCGTGCGGCCGCGACGGAGGAGTTCCTTGGCGAGCAACGAGCCCGCCAGACCTTGGCCCACGATCAAAAAATCAACCTGCATCACCGGAGGGAGATGCAGGTCGAAGGAAGGTCAAATGACGACGACGTTTTATCAGAAACCGACGGCGTTCTTGCTACCCTGCTTGGTCACGATCTTCTCCTCGGTCCAGACGGCGACGCCACGCTTCACCTCGACGAGGGTCAGCTGGAAAACGAACGAGCTCTGGCGCGTGCTGCCGGCATTGGAACGGTCTTCCAAGATCTTGCCCTTGAGCACGTATTCAGCGTGCGGGACATTGGCCTTAGAGCCTGACTCGGCGCGGGCGGCATTGGCGGTGGCGTCGTTATCGAGCAACGTCACGCGACCGGCATTCACCAGGGGGACAGTCAGCTTCGAGAGCAGCAAGGCGGTGTCGAAGTTGTCGGCAGTGTCGTTGGTGATCGAGCCGAGCTGGAGCACCGGTGCGCCCTTGGAGAAGGACGGGGACGAGATCATCGACTGGAGCATCTGGGCGCCGGCGGTAGCAAAGTCCTGGATGTTCACCTTATCGAGGCTGACCACGAGTTCGCGACCGTTGGGGTCCTTGTAGGTGGCGGGCGTACCGCAACCGACGATGAGCACCGCGCAGGCGAGGAGGGAGATTTTATTCATGGGGATAATTAGCGAGAGATGAGACGGAGGCGGCACTCAGCGGACTGAGCCTTGAGGGCAGTCGCGGTGATGGTGGTGAGGGCGCCGGGTTCCAAGGGAGTGACGACCCAGTTGGGCTGGCTTTCGACCACGCTGCCGTCGGCGGCAAGCCACTCGAAGCTCACGTTGATCGTCTGGCGGAGGTAGGCGCCGTTGCGGAGATCGAACTGGACGCGAGCGTAACCGCCGTCGGTCTTGGACTTACGGGCTGCGAGCAGCTCGACCTTATTGCCGATGCGGTTATCGTTCATCTGCGTCGAGAAACCGCCCTCAGGCTTGGTGGTGGCGTAGTTGACGGCATCAGGGGGAGTCAGGCCGCGCTCGATGCGGTCACCCGTCTCGAGAATCGTGGTGCACCCGGCCAAGAGGCCGAGCGCGCGGAGAGGCAGGCTTTGTTTCAGGGGAGATCGGAAGAGCACACGTCTGAACTCCAGTC
>CAINSX010000116.1 GCA_903853185.1 uncultured Opitutia bacterium | reverse complement strand
CACGATAGTTAAGCATGCAGCCGCCGATGGTAGTGCACCCCCGCTGGTGTGCGAGAGTAGGTCATCGCCAGGTTTACGGACCCCGGTCTCCGCAAGGAGATCGGGGTCCCCTCATTTACGCGGTTCGCCAGCCGGCCGGAGCATCCCTCCAGTCTGCTGGTCCGCCATGTGCAGCCGGAAGTCGCCCTGGGTATGGCTGGGGTGCTCGCCCGGCCTCCGGTGAGCGCATGAACGGGGTGCCTTCGCCTTCAGCTGGACCGATGTCGGTCCACGACTGACCGCCCTCAGCTGCGCCCAGCCAGCTCGCCCAGGGTCTGTTTGGCGGCCACCGTGGCCATGAGGCTCTGCTCGATGACGCTGAGTTCCTTGGCGGCGGGATCCGAAGTGAGGTCTGGCTCGCCGGCCGTTCCGGCCGAATGGGTGTCTACTACGGCCCAAAGTTCTCCCACGGTCATGGGCTCCAGCGGGCGTGCCGGCTTATGGCCGCCAGTCCGTGATTCGGCCGCGAGGAGATTGGCGTCCCTTAACATCTGGAGGCAGCCTTCCGCCACGGTCGCCGGCACGCGCGCAGCCAGGGCGATGTCATCCGCGGTGGGCCCGTCCTTGCCAGCTCGGTAACGGCGTAAGGTCTGGGAGACGCAGACGAAGGCCAGCGTCCGACGGGCACGATGGCTGAGTCCCTCCCACGCCTTGTGCCGAGCCAGCGCGTGGCGATTCTGATAAGCATAGGCGACCTGGCCGCCGATTAGGACAAAGAGCCAGGTGAGGTAGGTGCCGAACATCAGCACGAGCACGATGCTGAGCTCGCCGTAGAGGCTCTGGAACTGGGTGACCTTGCCGACGTAGAGCGCGGCGACGCGGTGATTGATCGCGACGAGCAGGGCGATGGCGAGTCCTCCGACGAAGGCGGCGCTCCAGCGCACGCGTACGTTCGGCATCATCCGGTTGAACGCGGCGAAGGCGAGGGTGAGCAGTGCGATTGAGACGAGGATCGGTCCGCTGCCACTGATGAAGTCAAGCGTCGCGCCGCCGCCCGGTACGCGCTGGAGCGATGTGCTTAGCCACGTGGTGCCTTCACCAATCGAAGCCGCGATGGACGCGGCCGAAAGCATCGTCAGCGTCGTCGCACCGACGAGGAAGAAGAGCACGAGGAAGAGTAAGTAATTCGCGAAACGATCACGCCAGCTGCGTCCGAAACGCACGCCCCAGATGCCATTCAGTGCGTCTTCGACGCGGCTCAGCATGAGTACGGCAAAGCCGAGGATGAGCACCAATCCGATCACGCCCGCTTCGCCGCTCGCCGCGTTGGCGAGCAGCCGGTCGACGAGCCCATCGAGGTCCTTGTTAATCTCGCGGAGGGTCACGACTTGGCCGGCCTTGCCCGCCTGTGCGACGACCTGCGGCGCGACGTATTCGACGGCGGCGACAATCGCGCGCTTCGCCGGATTGTCCGCCTGCGCACCGGCGCGTGAGAGGATGAAGCCGGAGACGGTGAGCGCGAGCGCGAGCAGCGGGCCCAGCGACATCAGCGTATAATAGGTGAGCGCAGCGGACTGCTGCGGTAGGCGATTATCGAATACGCCGTACCAGGTCGTGGCGATCACGCGCCAGCCGGCCTTGAGGCCGCCGCGCCAGCCCCGCTGCGCCAGCGCTTCCGGCGTCCAGCTGGCGGCGAAGAAGCCGGGGCTGCGTTTATCGGCTGGGGAGTCGGTGGAAGTGCCCGTGTTCATGGGACCAAAGTGGGGAAGGGGTGGGGCTTCCGCAATCTCCGCCCTCCGCCGGTCTGGTGAACACCGTGAGCAACACCAACAAGTGACGTTTGCCGACCCGTCCCGACCTTGATTTTGTTGGGGGATTCACCCTAACCGTGCTGACTCATCAAATTTTCGTCAAAAACCCTAATTGTGAATAAAGTTTTTTACCTAAGTGACGAAATGTCAGTGTCTTGCGTAAAAACCCTACATCTAGTGGTGAAATAAATTTGCAGCCACTACATCTAGTAATTTACTCCCGAACATACCAATCACCTAGCGGCCCTTCCCGGCCTCTAACTAGGGCCTTTTCCCCACTCTCCATCCATGGAAACCATCACCATCAAAGTAGGTCAGAAAACCTTCATCCTCGATAAGACCAAAGCCGAGGAAGCGTTCGCCAACAAGCGCGTCATCAACGGTCGCGAGACCATGTTCTTCAACATCCTCCCGCTGAAGTACCAGTGGGCGTACGATCTCTACAAGACGATGAAGAACAACCATTGGGAGCCCGAGGATATCCCGATGCAGAAGGACTGCGAACAGTGGCGCGACCAGACCGGCCAGATCAGCGAGATCGATCGCTGGATCGTCAAGATGGCCATCGGTTATTTCTCCGCCGCCGAAGGCATCGTCGGCGATAACATCATCCACGTCGTCCGCGAGGTCGTCACCGCCCCTGAGCTCAAGCTCGTCCTGGGCCGCCACGCGCACGAGGAGAACATCCACGCCGATTCGCTCGTCTACATGATCTCCTCGCTCGGCATCAACCCGCACGAGTGCGAGGCGATGTTCGAAGACATCCCGACGATTGCCAACAAGGCCGCCTTCGTCGTCAACAATTCCCGCGCGCTGCGCCGCAAGCTCGACCTCACTAAGCTCGAGGACAAGCAGGCTCTCGCCCACAATATCTTCCTCTTCGGTCAGTGCATGGAAGGCACCCAGTTCTACGGCCTCTTCGGCATGGTGCTCTCCCTCGCCCGCCAGAACAAGTTCCCTGGTATCGGCCAGATGTTCCGCTACACCCTCCGCGACGAGTCCAACCACATCGACCTCTTCCGCAACCTGCTCGCCGAGCTGGTGAAGGAGAACCCCGACGTCTGGACGCCTGCCTTCAAGGAAGAACTCCGCCAGCTCATGGCCACCGCCGTGACGCTCGAGAAGGAGTTCATCCGCGACTGCCTGCCGGTCAACGGCCTCGGCCTCTCCTCTAAGGAGTTCGAGCTGTACATCGACTTCATCGCCGACCGTCGCCTCCGTAACTGCGGACTCGATCCGCTCGTCGCCGAGACGACCAATCCTTTCCCTTGGCTTTCCGAGATGATGGACCTCAAGAAGGAGCAGAACTTCTTCGAAGGCCGCGTCACCGAATACCAGAAGCAGGGCGCCCTCGGTACCGTCAACGACGACGAACTTTGATCGCCCTCTGAACAAATTCAGGCGTTACCCCCGTTGCGCCTAATTTGGCACGTTTCCTGTTCTTACTTAACCGAATTTCCTCTTAACAAAAACCTGCGCCGGCCACCGCCGACGCAACTCTCTCTCCGTCTCTTCCTTTCCGTCTCCCTCCCTTTTTTCTCCCCCTCTCTTCAATATGAAATCCGAACTCCCTTTCTTCCGCGAAGATATCGCCCTCAAAAACGCCGTCCGCTCCCCGTCCGGTGCCAAGCCCCGCTTCAACTGGCGTGAGTCGCTGCCCGCCGTCACCGGTGGCGCCGCCGCCGGCCTCGACGCCGCGCAGATCGCCGACATCGTCGGCGCCGCGCTCACCGACCTCCTCGTCTCCCGCCAGGATCAGGACATCTTCACCGAGTCCAATCGCCAGTTTGTCGCCGCTGTCGCCAGCGATGTCGTCCGTGTGCTCTCCCAGTCCGGCGTCCAGGTCGGCGAAGGCCTGATCTTGCAGGCCATCGAAGACGCCCTCGTGCGCTATAACCGCCACGACGTCGCCAAGAGCCTCCTCTTCTCTCGCGGCGGCATTGAGTCCACCCCGGTCGAGACCCTGGCCGTCACGACCCGCCTGATGCGCCGCAACGGCCAGGTGGTGCCTTGGCTCCCCAATAAGATCACGCTCGCTGTACGTATGGCCTTCCTCTCGCTCGAGCAGGATCCCGCCCCCTGCGAGCGCGTGGCTTCCGCGGTGACCCGCCGCGTCGCCGACCTCGGCCAGACGATCATCGGTATCGAGGAGGTCCAAGACCTCGTCCAGGAAGAGCTGATGCGTCAGGGGCACTACAAGGTCGCCCAGAACTACATCCTCTATCGCGCCTACCGCGCCCGCCGCCGCGAGGACCTCGCCGCGCAGCCAGCCATCGTCGACGACCGTCAGGAGTCGATGATCTTGGTTAAGAATGCCGACGGCTCAACCTACCTCTGGAACGGCGACGAGCTGCGCAAGCGCATCGCCTTCGCCGGTGCCGGCCTCGAACTCGTCCGCACCCCTGAGCAGATCGAATCCGAACTCCGCCGCGGCCTCTTCAATGAGATCACCGAAGCCGACCTCCGCAAGACGATCGAGCTGAACGCCAAGAGCCTCGTCGAAGTCGACGCCGACTTCGCCAAGTTCGCCGCCCGCATCTGCCTCTCCTACATCTACGAAGAAGTCCTCGGCTGGAGCATCACCCGCGACGGCGTCTCGCAGCTTAAGGAATTCCACCGCGCTCAGTTCGCCGCCTATATCGACCGCGGTATCGCGATTGGCCGCCTCTCGCCTGACCTCCGCAAGTACAACCTCGCCAAGCTCGCCGACGCCCTCGACCCGATGGCGGACCTCGACTTCGAGCTCCTCGGCGTGCAGACGATGTACGACCGCTACCTCATCATCGACAAGACGGTGAAGCCGGCCCGCCGCCTCGAGACGCCCCAGTTCTTCTGGATGCGCGTCGCGATGGGCCTCTTCCTCCGCGAAGAGAAGAGCCGCGAGGATTGGGTCATCCGTCTCCACGCGCTCTACAAGTCTCGCCGCTTCTGCAGCTCGACCCCGACGCTCTTCAACTCGGGTACGCTCCACAGCCAGCTCTCGTCCTGCTACCTCTATCAGGTCAACGACACGATCGAGTCCATCATGATCCGCGGCATCGCGGAGAACGCCTTCCTCTCCAAGTGGGCCGGCGGTCTCGGCGGCTCCTGGACTTCCGTCCGCGGCACGGGTTCCTACATCAAGGGCACCAACGGCGAATCGCAGGGCATCATCCCATTCCTCAAGTTGCACAACGACCAGCTCGTCGCCGTCAACCAGGGCGGCAAGCGCCGCGGCTCCGGCTGCGCCTACCTCGAGACCTGGCACAACGACATCGAGGACTTCCTCGAGCTCCGCAAGAACACCGGTGACGACCGTCGCCGCACGCACGACATGAACACGGCGAACTGGATTCCCGACCTGTTCATGAAGCGCCTCAAGAACCGCCAGAACTGGACGCTCTTTCTTTCCAACGAGACCCCGGACCTCCACGAGACCTTCGGCTCCGATTTCGAGAAGCGCTACGTCGCCTACGAAGCCCGCGCCAAGAAGGGCGAGATCTTCGGCAAGGAGATGCCGGCCATCGAGCTATGGAAGAAGATGCTCGGCATGAT
>CAINSX010000115.1 GCA_903853185.1 uncultured Opitutia bacterium | reverse complement strand
CGGCAAGAAGGTCACGTTCTCCGATGACTTCACCAGCGACGCCATTGATGAGACCAAGTGGACCCTGCCGGCAAACCGTGAGACGGCCACGATCGTCAAAGGCGGCAAGGATAAGGTCCTCCGGATCTCGCTGCGCAAGGCCGAGGATATGATCCAGTGGAACGGCCTGACCACGAACGGTAAGTTCGAGCAGATGTACGGCTATTTCGAGGCGTCGATCAAGATGCCCGCCACCAAGGGGCACACGGCGATCTTCCGTCTCGGGCCGGCCGATGAGAAGCTGACCCCGAACATGTTGCTCCTCTTCGAAGGTCTGGGCGCCGATCAGATCATGCCTTGGGCCCGCCGGAACGATGATTCCGGTCAGCGCGATTCCCGCCCAGAAGGGAAGTGGACGCAGTTCCTCAAGGCCGGTGAACCCTCCAAGAAATTCAACACCTACGGCGTTCTCTGGACGGAGAAATCCTTCACCTGGTTCATCAACGGCAAGAAGGCGCATCAGGTCGACAAGCAGGACGTCGCTAAGCCGATGCGACTCCAGCTCGCCCACCGCGTCTCCGAAGCCGAACGCCCGACCCTCAACCTCAAGCAGCTCCCTGACGACATGGAGGTCGATTGGGTGAAGGTCTGGAAATAATTTTCTTCCCCGCCATGAAATCATTCCTCGTCCTCTGCCTGTCGGCTGTCGCCTTGAGCGCCGCCAATCCTGCTTCGAACATGAAGCTGACGTTCTCCGACGAGTTCGATGGCGATAAGCTCGACACGACCAAGTGGGCCACTCAGGGCGAGCCGACCGCCATCACGACCTTCAAATCTGGTAAAATCACTGGCGTCCGCATTACGCTGATTAAGAAAGAGGATATGATTCAGACCAACGGAATCAATACCCGTGGTAAGTTCGAGCAGGTGCGCGGCTATTTCGAGGCCTCCATGCGCATGAACGGCTACAAGGGCCACGGTGGGACGATGTCTTTGCGCGGCCCTGACGACAAGGCCGTGCCCTTCATCAACGCCCTGTGGGAAAGCACGGGGGCAGATCGGCTGGTCCCTTGGGCTCGCTACGTCGACGATAAAGGCCAGCACGACCTTCGTGCCGAGGGCAACGCGAACAAAATCCTGAAGGCCGGGGAGCCCTCCAAGAAATTCAACACTTACGGCATCCTCTGGACCGAGAAGTCTTTCGTCTGGTTCGTCAACGGCAAGCAGGCCCATAAGGCGGATCGCACCGTGGCCGATGCCCCGATGTCCCTCTACTTCTCGCACCGTATCGGCGAATGGGAGCGACCGGATCTCAACCTGAAGCAGCTTCCGGACGATGTCGAAATTGACTGGGTCAAGGCCTGGAAGTGAACGCCATGCGCTTGCTCGCTTTCCTCTGTCTGGCTTCGACTGTCTTCGCCGCTGACCCTTCGGCGGGCAAGAAAGTTGTCTTCACGGACGACTTCAATGGCGATAAGCTCGATGAGACGAAGTGGCATGTCACCGGAGCTCGCGAGACAGTTACCTTCGTCAAGGTAGGTAAGGAAAATGCCCTGCGTATCGGCCTTAAGATGGGCGCCGACATGATCCAGACGAACAGCATCAGCACGCGTGGCAAGTTCAGCCAGCAGTACGGCTACTTCGAGGCTTCGATTCGCATGAACGCGACCGAGGGTCACTCCGGGACATTCCGTATCGCCAGCGACGACGAGAAGACCGCACCGAGCCTCAATGTCGTCTTTGGTTCGGTCGGGAAGGAACGCGTGAATCCGTGGGCCCGCGCCACGCTTGAATCTGGGCAGCAGGATTTCCGCCCGGAGAAGCCTCTGCCCGCGATGAAGTCGGGCGACCTCTCCAAGAAATTCCACACCTATGGGGTCCTCTGGACCGACAAGGCCTTCACCTGGTTCTTGGATGGCAAGCCTGTCCATAAGCTCGAACGGAAGGAATTCGTCCGACCGATGAATGTCTCGCTGAGCCACCGTATCCTTGAGGAGGATCGCCCGAAGCTGAACCTCAAGAATCTGCCGGACGACATCGACATCGACTGGGTCAAGGTCTGGAAGTAAGGCCTCGTTCAAAAGAGGTTTGCATCAGTGCCCCGCTAGGCATCCTGCGGGGTACTTTCATGTCCGCACCTTACGACAAGAACCATCCCTTCCCGGCCTGCCTCGTCGACCGACGTCGGCTGAGCTCCCCAGCCAGCCAGAAGGATACCCAGCATTTCTCGGTCTCCCTCGCCGGCAGTGGCCTGACCTATAAGTGCGGCGACAGCCTCGGCGTCTTCCCGACCAACAATCCGGCTTCCGTGGCTGCCTTGCTCAAGGCCGCCGGCTTCACGGGAGACGAACAGGTGACGATCCCGAAGGACGTCGCCCCGATCTCGCTCCGCCAGGCCCTTTCGACCCGCCTCGCGCTCAACGGGCCGACATATAAGTTCGCCCAGCTCCTGCATGACCGTGCGACGGACGCCGCCGACAAGGCCCGCCTCTCCGCCGTCATTGGCGAAGCCGACCCGGAGAAGAAGAAGGCTTGGATGGAGCAGCGCGAGTTCCTCGATCTCTTCCTGGAGCATCCGTCCGCCCGTCCGTCCGCCCAGGAAGTCATCGAGCTGATGCGCAAGCTCATGCCGCGCCTGTATTCGATCTCGTCCGCCCCTTCGAAGTATCCGCAGGAAATCCACCTGACCGTCGCCGTCGTCCGCTACGAGACCAATGGCCGCCAACGCGAGGGCGTCTGCTCGAGCTATCTCGCCGACCGCGCCCGGATGAACGAGCCGGATCTCCCGGTCTTCGTGGCGGATTCGCACTTCGGCCTGCCGGCCGATGATAACATCCCGGTCATCATGGTCGGACCGGGCACCGGCGTCGCGCCGTTCCGCAGCTTCGTGATGGATCGGGCCACCCGCGGAGCCAAAGGCGCGAACTGGCTCTTCTTCGGCGACCAGCGCAAGGACCACGACTTCCTCTACGCCGACGAGTGGGCGGACTATCTGAAGTCGGGCGCGCTGACGCGTCTCGACACCGCTTTCTCCCGCGACCAGGCCGCCAAGGTCTACGTGCAGGACCGCATGCGCGAGAACGCCGCCGAACTCTGGAAGTGGATTCAACAGGGCGCCTATTTCTACGTCTGCGGCGACGCCAAGCGCATGGCCAAAGACGTCGACGCGGCGCTGCACGCCATCGTGGCGGAGCAGGGTGGCATGACGCCTGAGGCCGCCGTGGAGTGGGTGAAGCAGTTCAAGAAGGACGGCCGTTACCAGCGCGACGTCTATTGACCGACATGGGCGGAGAAGGGGCCTTGGGCCGGGGCATTAGCCACTTGCCAGAGGCCCTGTTTCCTTGCACATAAATGCCCGATGCATCTCACGCACTCTCCTCGCGTCGCCCTCGTCACCGGAGCCGGTCGCGGCATCGGCAAGGCCATCGCGGAACGTCTCGCCTCTCACGGCCACACCGTCCTTTGCGTCTCGAAGTCCGATACCTGCGTGCAGGTCGCCAACGACATCGTCGCCAAGGGCCAAAAAGCGAAGGCCTTCCAGGTTGACGTCTCGGACGCCGCCGCGGTCGCCAAGGCCTGCGAGCAGATCAACGCCGAGTTCGGCGCCGTCGAGATTCTCGTCAACAACGCCGGCATCACCCGCGACAAACTCGTCATGGCCATGTCGGAGCAAGACTGGAACGACGTGATTTCCACCAACCTTTCCTCCGCGTTCTATTGGACCAAGGGCCTCGTGCGCCCGATGACCAAGAAGCGCTGGGGCCGCATCATCAGCATCTCCTCCGTCACCGGCGTGCAGGGTAATGCCGGTCAGGCCAACTATGCCGCCGCCAAGGCCGGCCTCCATGGCCTCACCATGACGCTCGCCCGTGAGCTCTCCGGTCGCTCCATCACCGCTAACGCCGTCGCCCCTGGCTTCATCACCACCGACATGACCGGCGAGCTTTCCGAAGAGGTGAAGCAGAAGATCCTCAGCGTCATCCCTCTGGGACGATTTGGCTCAGTCAACGACATCGCCGCCATGGTCGATTATCTGGCCTCCGAAGAGGGGGGCTACATCACCGGTCAGGTCTTTTCGGTTGACGGAGGAATGGCTATCTGACACCCCAAAACCTAACAAAACACCCTTTTATTATGCCCGAAAACATCGAACAGCGCGTCAAGGACATCATCGTCAAGCAACTCTCCGTCACCCCCGACCAGCTGACCCCCACGGCCAGCTTCCAGGGCGACCTGAAGGCTGACTCCCTTGACCTCGTCGAGATCATCATGGCGTTCGAAGACGAATTCGGCCTCACGATCCCGGAAGATAAGGCTGCCGGTATCAAGACCCTTGGTGATGCCATCGAGCACATCAAGGCCCACGCCACCAAGTAAGCAGACCGGGCTTTCCTCGTAGGCCCGCCCCCTTGAGCTCCGACCGCAAATCTCGCCGGGTAGTCGTCACGGGCATCGGCTCCGTAACGGCCCTCGGTCACGATAACGCGACCTTCTGGGACGCCCTGATCAAGGGTCGTTCCGGGATTTCGCGTGTCACCCGCTTTGACCCCACGGACTTCCCGTCCAAGGTCGGCGCCGAGGTCCGTGATTTCGATCCGGCCAAGTTCATGGACGCCAAGGAAGCCAAGCGTAACGACCGCTACACGCAGTACGCCGTCGCCGCTTCCCGTCTCGCCATCCAGGACGCCAACGTCGACGTCACGAAGATCGATTCCGAACGCTTCGGCGTGATCATCGGTTCCGGCATCGGCGGCATGGAGACCATCGAAAACCAGGCCCGCATCCTCATCGAACGCGGTCCGTCCCGCGTCTCTCCCTTCACGATTCCTTCGCTCATCGCCAACATCGCCTCCGGCGTCGTGGCCATCGAGTTCCAGGCGAAGTCCGTCAACTTCGGCGTCGTCTCGGCCTGCGCCTCCGGATCCCACGCCCTCGGCGAAGCCCTTCGCCACATCCGCGACGGCCACGCCGACATCATGCTTTCCGGTGGCTCCGAAGCCGCCATCACGCGCCTCGGCTACGCCGGCTTCTGTAACATGAAGGCGATGTCGACCGACTTCAACGACACGCCAGAGAAGGCCTCCCGTCCGTTCGACAAGCTGCGCGACGGCTTCATCATGGGCGAAGGCGCGGGTGTCCTCGTCATCGAATCCATCGAACACGCCCAGGCCCGCGGAGCCCGCATCTATTGCGAGCTCGCCGGTTACGGCGCCACCTGCGACGCCTACCACATCACCGGCCAGGACCAGGAAGGCAAGGGCCTCGCGCTCTGCCTCAACCGCGCCCTCGCTGAGGCTGGCATCGAGAAATCCGAAGT
>CAINSX010000114.1 GCA_903853185.1 uncultured Opitutia bacterium | reverse complement strand
GCCGCCGCGCGGGCGGGTCTCCACCCATGATCGGCTGGCGCCAAGGCGAGTGGGTTACGTTGCCTGATGGTGCGGAGGTTTCGGCCTTGGTTCCGGGTCCGTCGCTCTTCGAGACGTTCGCCGTGCGCGCAGGACGCCTCGCCTGCCTCGGTGATCATCTCGATCGTCTCGCTCTCGCCTGTCCGCGCCTCGGCCTTGATCCGATCCGCCTCATGCTCGGCGCTGACGCGACCTCTGCCCGCTGGTCGGCTCCGCTGGGCGGCCTGCTTGGCCGTAATACGCTGACGGACGCCATCGTTCGCCTGCTCGTCGCACCGCGCGGAGATGGTATGGCCACCGAGTGGCTCACGGTTCGTCCGTTACCGGCCACACCCTCGGCCATCGACCTCTATCAGCTATCTCTCCGCCGTGATGCTCCAGAGTGGTTGCCGCGTCCGAAGAGCGGCCCCTGGCAGAATTCCTCCGACGCCTGGCGCGAACTGCGCATCGTTGCCGATCGTCCCGACGCCGAAGGCGTGCAGCTCGACGCGCGCGGCTGCCTGAGCGAAGGGTCTCGGAGTTCCTTGGCCTGGTGGGATGGCGAGTGCTGGAATTTCCCGGCGGTTGAGACGGGGAGATTACCCGGCACGGCCTCGGCGCAACTGCGCTCGGTGCTCGCTCAGGCCGGCCGACCGGTACGCGATGTCTCTTGGCCCGGCTTCCCGAGCAACGCGCAGTCGGTATTAGTGCTCCGTTCGACGTTCGATGGCGGTGCGGTCCTGGCGCGTTCGTATCACGCCGAAGGACGACTGACCTGGCAGCCCAGCGGACCGCAGGCTGAAGCGACGCGCGCCCTTGCTTTGCTCGCCGCGTGGCGGGCTCAGCGCTGCATCAGCTTCGCGTAGACCGGCAGGGCCGTCGCGAGCACGAGCAGTCCGAGGAACACGACGCTCACGAGCGCAGAGAAGCACGTCGCCACGAGTAGCTTGGCCATCCGGACGACCGGCTCTTCGTCTTCGCGTACATGCGTGCGGGCGGCGAAGCCGGTGATAAGGAGTCCGACGATGAGCAGAATCACGAGCGCTCCGGTGAAATGGTTGAAGTAGAAGCCAGTCAGGCCGGGCAAGGTACCGGCTTCGCCGTGCAGCGTGGCGGCGAGGATGGGCTGGGAGCGGAAGGCGATTGCGCCGGCGGCCGCGGGGAGGGCGGCGGACAGGAACACGGCCAGGGCGGAAACGATCCGGAGCTCGCGAGGGGTCATGAGCCCATCATTTCGAGGCGGCTCCGCAGGGTCAACGCCGGGATTCTCCCTCGCCAACCGACGGGGTCCGCCCTATGCAGGAAGGACATGGATTCTGCGTGGTATCTTTGGCCGGTCTTCATCCTCCTTAACGGCAGCGCGGCGGGCATCTCGCTCGTGGCCGGGGTGGTTTCTGCCCTTTCCCATACCGAACTGGAGGACCTCCGCCGACAGGACGCCAAGGCCGCGGTCTCAATCGAGCGCTCGCGCAGTGATCAGGGCAATACGCTCGCGGCTTTTGAAGTCCTTTCCGCCGCCTTCGTCGGGATGAGCGCCTTGCTCGGCGGCTTCCTCATCGGCGCCCGCCTCCTTGGCCGCATTGCCGAGAGCTGGCAGGTCGCATCGCTCACGGCCCTTGCTGTCATCGCGGTCTCGTTCTTCATGGCCTGGTTGACGATCATGCTGCCCCGCAAATTGGGCATGCACTTTCGCGTCATGCTCGCCCCGCGGATCGCCTCTTCGCTTAAGCTCGTCCGCGGCGCCGCCAAGATCCTCCGCACCTTCGGTAAGCTTCATGACTCGCTCGCTCCGCCTGAGGAGCCCGGCGTGGATCGCGCCGACGCCGACATCGGCAGCCTCGCCCAAGCCGCTGCTCGTGAAGGCAAGATCACCCAGGCCGAGAGCAACCTCGTCGCCAACGCGGTCCGCCTTGACGACATCCCGGTCTCGCAGGTGCTCACGCCGCGCCCGGTCGTCACGGCGATCGAAGCCGACCTTACGGTGGCCGACGTGCTCCGTCTCTATCCCAGCGTTCCGCACGGCCGCATGCCGGTCTGGGAAAATAATCCTGACCGCATCGTGGGCGTCGTGCGCCGTCGCGATATCCTGAAGGCCGCCGGCGAAAACCGCCGCGAGGTCCGTATCCGCGAGCTCATGGGCAAGCCGCACATCGTGCCCGAGAATGCCACGCTTGCCGACGCGCTGCACGATCTCGTCCGTGCGCACCAGCACCTCGCGGTGGTGGTCGACGAATTCGGCGCCTTCGCCGGCGTGATCACGCTCGAGGACGTCTTCGAATCGCTCCTCGGCATCGAGATCTACGAGAAGGACGATCCGCACCCCGACATGCGTGAACTGGCCCGCCAGCGCGGGCACCGCGTCGGCCGACGTCCTGGCTCCGAGAATCCGCCCAAGGCCGGAACATGATCGCCGCCGCGCTCGCTTACTGGACCCACGACCTCGATCCGGTCGCGATCCACTTCCCGGAAAGCTGGGGCTTGCGTGGTGTCCACTGGTATGGGCTCTCCTATGCGGCGGGCTTCATGGTCGCGGCATATCTCCTTGGCCGCTGGCGTCGCGCTGGGATTACGCCTCTGCGCGATGCGATGGACGAATCCACGCTGATCACCGCCGTGATGGTCGGGGTCATCACCGGAGGTCGCCTCGGCCACGTCTTC
>CAINSX010000113.1 GCA_903853185.1 uncultured Opitutia bacterium | reverse complement strand
GGCCGACCAGGGATGCGGGACGGCGACGTGCGACGTCAGCACGCCGGCAGCGGCTTCGCTCGAGGCCAGCACGCGACGACCAGAGGAATTCAACTGTGCAGCCTCGGCTTCGAACGGTACGCCCAGCGATCCATCGACGGAAACCTCGAGCGCATGCCATCGCTTCAGACGGGATTCTGCGGCGACAAGAAACGGGCCTTTCTCGCCGGTGGCGAGGGCTGAACGTGCGATACCCGCGAGGGATTCCCAGACGAAGATTGGGCGCGGCTCGAGCGCGGTCCACGAACGTACCGCGAGTGCGGCGATACGGATACCGAGTACGGAGCCCGGACCGACGCACAAGGCGAAGGAACGGATATCGCCGAGCGATAGCTGGGCTTCGGCCAAGGCGGCTTCGACACAACCGAAGAGGCCTTCCAGGGCACCATCAGGTGAGATGCCCTGCCCTACCCAGCGACCTCCGGAGAGAACTCCCACCCGGACTCCGGCACGGGCGGAGCCGTCGAGGACGAGGCAGGGTTCGGGCGCGCTCATGGCCTCAGCCTGGCGGCCAATCGAGGGCGCGTCCACCCAGCAGATGCACGTGGAGGTGCGGGACCGTCTCGCCGCCGTCAGGGCCGTTGTTGATCACGACGCGGAATCCCTTGGCCAAGCCGAGCTGGCGGGAAAGCTGTCCAGCCACGAGCAGCAGGTGCCCGAGGGTAGCCTGATCTTCCCCGGTCGCCTCGGCGACGCGCGGGATGGCCTTACGGGGCACGATCAGCACATGCGTCGGCGCCTGCGGGGCGATGTCATAGAAGGCCACGCACACGGCATCCTCATGGATGAGCTTCGCGGGGATCTCCTTGTCGGCGATCTTCTGGAACAGCGTCTTCGGGGCGCTCATGGAAAAATCAGAGGACGACGACCGTCACGCGACGGCGGCCAGCCTGACGGGCGACTAGACCCTGCACCGTGTCGACCGCTTCGTCGTAGGCGGCACGCCAGCGGGTCGAACGGGCGCGGGTGCCGGCGAGATATTGGTCCTGCAGGCCAACGACCCAGAAGAGCACGTCGGCGGCTTCGCCGGTGGTGGCTAAGGCGGCTTCGACGCGTTCATGCGCCCAGAGGGCGTCGAACGGATCAGCACGATGATCGAGTACGGCGACAGTCGGCACCGCCCGATCCGGTGAAAGCAGGCGGAAGATTTGGGCGGCCGCAGCGGCGAGGTCCGTGGCGTTGAGGCGCGGGTCGGTCTCGTCGTCGGCCTCGAACACGCGCAGCACGGCGTCGACATCGCTGCGGAGCTGGGGAGCGGTGCCCACCATCGAGGCCAGCAGCGCGTTGAGCGTGCGGAGGCGGATCGATTTAGGCAGAGCGGCGGTCACTTAATCTTTCCTCCCTTGCGGAGCTGATCGATGGCCTTGGCGAGCTCGTCGATATCGCGGAACTCACGATAGACGCTGGCGAAGCGGACGTAGGCAATCTGGTCGACCGACTGGAGAAGCGTCATAATCTCCTCGCCGATGGCACTGGAGGGGACCTCGTCGCCGAACTTCACCTGCAGGTTCTCGACGATCTCCGAGATCATCAGGTTGATGCGTTCGAGCTCAATCGGCCGCTTATCGGTGGCCTTGCGGACGCCGGAGGCGATCTTACCGATGTCGAACTCCTCGCGGGCACCGTTACGCTTCACGACGACCATGCCTTCGCGGACGATTTCCTCGATGGTGCTGAAACGATGGTCGCACGCCAGGCACTCGCGGCGACGGCGGATGGAATGATTACCCTTCCCGAGACGGGTCTCCAGGACCTTCGTGTCGTCGTGATTACAGCGGGGGCAGAACATCGCTCAGAGTTTGAGGAAGTTCCCCAGGAGCTGGAGGCCGTGCTCAGTGGCGAAGGATTCTGG
>CAINSX010000112.1 GCA_903853185.1 uncultured Opitutia bacterium | reverse complement strand
TCCACATTCGCGACACCATCTCCGGACAAGGCGAAGTCGAGACCTTCGGCCTCTCCCTCAAGCGCATCACCGATGCCAAGGCCCAGCTCCAGCAGCTCATCGACCTCCAGCCCAAGCTGACCAAGGATGACGACAAGAAGAAGGTCGAGAAGGCCATCAAGGAAATCCAGGACGACCTCACCAAGAGCCTCGGCGAGTTCAAGCAGTCCCGCGGTTTCGACTTCAACGCCGAAGCCATCACCCTGCCCTCCGAAGCCAAGCTCTCCGTCCAAATCACGGAAGAAGAGAAGAAGGCCATCGAAGCCAAGGCTCCGACCTCTGCTGATAAGAAGTAAGAACTTACCCCACCCCAAACCCCACCCCTAACATGCCTGCCACCGAAACCCCCGCCGCTCCTGCCGAAGCCCCCAAGGGCCCGGTCATCGAGCTCATCCCGCTCGGCCAGAACCTGGCCCGCGTTGTCCTCACGATCTCCAACCAAGGCTCCCTCGCCCGCTTCCAGCAGGAACTGCAGACCCTCGGCCAGCACTTCGGTCGTATCCAGCAACTCCAGCAGCGCATCCAGGTCGCCCTCACCACCGTCGAGCGCGACGCCCTGATCAAGGTGGGCGAAGCCGAGATCAAGGACTTCAATGAGAAGGACGGCGTCTTCGCCAAAGTCTGGGGCTTCAACGTCCCGGCCGTGGCCAACCGCCAGTCGACCTTCATCAACACCGCCCTGCGTCTCTTCGCCGTCGTCTCTGAAGAAGAAGCCGCTAAGGCCCGCTCGGCCGCCGACTTCAAGGAAGACCAGCTCGTCATCCGTGGCGACCGCCGCCTTCTCCAGACCGCCGAGATCCGCGGCCTCGACCTCGTCGTCCAGTTCGACCAGTTCGCCAAGGTCCTCCAGGCCCGCCGCGACGCCTTCCTCCAGCTCACCGAGCTCCTGAAGCGCTCGACCAACGACGAAGAAAAGGGCCGCATCCAGACCCAGCTCGACCAGACCCGCGACCTGCTCGAGAAGGGCAACAAGGAGATGGCCGAAAGCGTCGGTTACTCGATCACCCACAATTACGAGATCGAAGTCCTCGAGTCGAAGTTCGTCATCCTGCTCAACCAGGAAGAAGTGAACCAGATCCAGGGCATCGTCGCCAGCGCCCAGCAGCAGCAGGCTGCCGCCGCCGCTCCGGCCATCGAGATGCCGAAGCTCGAGAAGAAGGCCGACAGGAAGAACTAAGCCGCGCGCTTGGTCTTCGCCACAAGGCCCGCCTTCACCGGCGGGCCTTTTTGTTGGCTAGAATAACTCGCCCTGCTGCGCGTCCGTCGGCGGAGTGACCTTGGGCTTAGGCTTGGGTACTTCAATCACCTGGGGCGTAGTCTCCGGCGCAGACATAGCCCGTCCATGCTTGGCCTGATAGCGGCGCAACGTGGAATGCATCTCCATCTCAGCCAGGAAAGCTTCCACGGCGGCGATGTCTTCCGCGACGGGCTGACCCGGGGAGAATTCGAAGTCGGTCTGGAAGGTGACGAGCTTGAGGTTGCCGCGGATGCGCTCCGCCTCGGCCTTCACCTGCTCGCGGAAGCGTTCAGGCTGCAAGGTGTCGGCGGCCGCCAACACGCCTTCGAGGTGTCCGTATTCGGTGAGCCACTTCACGGCGGTCTTCGGGCCTACGCCCTTGAGCCCGGGAATATTGTCAGAGGCATCGCCGACAAGCGCGAGGTAGTCGGCGATGCGCTCCGGCGGGACGCCGAATTTTTCGGTGACCGCAGCGGGGTCGAGACGACGCCAGCCCATGGCCGGGTTCGCCGTCGGCGGCGGCGCCAGCTGGATGACCGGTCCGCCGACGCATTGGCCGAAATCTTTGTCAGCGCTGACGATGATGCACTGGTCGCCGGACGCGGACAGGATCCGCACGGCGGTTGCGATCAGGTCGTCGGCCTCGACGCCGCGACGCTCGAAGACCTGGAAGCCGAGCAACGCAGTCAGGCGCTTGATCTCGGGGAGTTGCTGGACGATCTCATCGGGCGTCTCATCCCGCTGGGCCTTGTATTCAGGCAAGGCAGCAAGGTGTCGGTCAGAACCGCCGAGGTCGAAGAAGACCGCGCAGCGATCGGGTTTCTCCCCCTCCCGGAGATCCTGGAGAGACTTCATCCAGCCGTGGAGAGCGCCCGTAGGGAACTGGTCGCTCTGCCGACGGAGATTGGACCGCTCCATCGCGAAGTGGCTCCGGAAGACCAAATTGAAGCCGTCGATTAGCAGCCAGCGCATGGAGGCAGTGTCGCTCGACCCGGTCAGACCATCGAGAAAAAAGCGGGCCCGCCGAATGGCGGGCCCGTTATCAGCGAAGCGCGAGGCTTGGCTTACTTGGCCGGCTCGGCGACGACCGGGGCAGGAGCCACGGGAGCGGCGACTTCGATCGGCTCGCGATACACCGCGCCGCCCGGGGAGATGAGCGTGGGGTTCGAGAAGGTCGAACCAGCACGCATGCCCGGATGGGTAGTACGGAGGGTGGCGCCGCCAGCGGACACGAGGTTAGCGGTGACGAACACCATCAGGCTCTTCTTCTGGATGGTCTTACCGCTGGAGCGGAAGGCAGCACCGATGAGCGGAATAGAGCCGAGGACAGGGACCTTATCGTCGACCGTCTTCACTTCTTCGCGAGTCAGTCCTCCGATGACGACCGTGGCGCCGTCGAAGACGGTGACGTCGGTGGTCACTTCGCGGGTGCTGAAGATCGGCTGGAAGAAGCCGGAAGGCACGGAGACGGTGACGGCTCCGGAGATAGCGATCGAGGTGCCGCCGTATTCAACGAAACCTTCGAACTCAGTCACCTTCGGCTTCAGGTTCAATCCGATGGAGTCATCATTGGCGACGGTCGGGGTAACTTCGAGGGTCACGCCGACTTCCTGGATGGTGAAGTCCTGAGGCGTACCAGCCGTGATCGCGACGGAGGTGGAAGAACCACCGGTGCCGGTCGTGGAGGCGGTACCGACGTTCGACTGGGTGTCACCGTAGGCCTGCGGGTAGCGGAGGAGCTGGGCCACCTTGATGACGGCGGTCTTACCGTCCATGACGGTCAAGCTCGGGGAAGACATCAGGTCGCTGCCAGCGTTCTCTTCGATGGCACGGATGGCCACACCGAGGGTCTCGGCGCCGATGATGCCGACGTTGCCGGTGTAAGACTGGCTAGTGTTACCCAGGTTGATGCCTCCTGGGAAGTTCGGGGCTGGCTGCGGGATGGCAGGGTTGCCGGTCACGTTCAAGCTGCGCACGGTCGCGTTGTTGCTCGCGAAGACCGAATTGATCGAGCGAAGATTGGTCGCGGCGTTGACGTTGCCGCCGCCGCCGACGGTCGGCTGGAGGCTCCAGTTCACACCGAGTTCGTTCAGGATCTTCTGTTCGACTTCCATGAACTTGGCTTCGATGTGGACCTGCTTGATGTCGGCGTAGCGACGGATGATATTCTTGACGCGATCGAGATTCTTACGGCTCTGCGTGACGGTCAGCTGGGTGCCGTCGAACGACAGGGTCGCTGGGGCCTCGAACGGAACACCCGAACGGGTAAGGAAGCTCTTGATGGCATTCTCCTGAGGGTTGCCACCTTCGGCGCTGGCTGCGCCGGCACCGGCACCGCCGAACACGCCACCCCCTGCAGGGGCTGCGCCACCAGCGCTAGGGCTGACGCTGACGCCCGTCATCTTGATG